>CAZXWB010000001.1:0-38502 GCA_964644395.1 uncultured Hyphomonadaceae bacterium
CCGGTCGCCGGGCGGCGAGCCCACTGCCGCGGAGACGCTGCGCGCCGTGAGCTAACGAATGGTGCGGATGAGAGGACTCGAACCTCCACGCCTTGCGGCACTGGAACCTAAATCCAGCGCGTCTACCAATTCCGCCACATCCGCACATGGCCCGGATACGGCCATACGCCGAGCCAAAGGGCGTCGCAAGGGTGGCCTCAAGCTTGCCGGTGATCCTGCCCGGCCCGCAGCGCGGCCAGGCAGGCGGGCACCTGCTCCGGCAGGTCCTCGGCGATCAGGCCCGGCCCGAACCGCAGGCCCGCATCCCCATGCAGCCAGGTTGCCGCGCATGCCGCAGCAAAGGGGTCCATGCCCTGGGCGAGGAGCCCACCGATCAGGCCGGCCAGCACGTCACCGGCCCCGGCCGTGGCCAGCCAGGGGGTTGCATGGGCATTGATGGCGGCGCGTCCATCGGGCGCTGCAATACAGGTGCTCGGCCCTTTCAGCAAGATGACGGCGCCGGACCGGGCGGCGGCTGCGCAGGCCGCATCAAGAGGACTGGCAGCGTCGCCCGCCACGTCGGCAAAGATTCGGGCGAACTCGCCGGCATGGGGAGTGAGCACCGCACGATCGTGCAGCCGGTTGCAGAATTCATCGGGCCCGCCCGCGAAAACCGTCAGCGCATCGGCATCGAGCACGACCGGTTTGCCGGTTTCCAGACAGGACAACACTCTCGCCTTGGTCTCGTCGTTGACGCCATTGGCAGGACCTATGACGAGGGCGTGGTCGTCGCCGCTGGTCTGCGCGAACGCCTCCACGCCATCAAATGCGCGGACCATGACCGCCTCGCTCGCGATCGAGAGCACCAGTGTCGCCGATGGCGGGCAACGCAGGGTCACGAGACCGGCACCGATGCGCAACCCTGCGCGAGCGGCGAGCCGCGCCGCCCCGGTGGCCGAGGCCGTGCCCGACACCACGCCGAGGCGGCCGCGGCGGTGCTTGTGGGTCTCAGGGCCTGGCCAGGGAAATTCCGACAGCCATGGCGCCGGCGTGTTCTCGAAAACCGGTCCCGAAACCTGCGCCAAGATGTCGGCTCCGATGCCGATATCGCGTACGACAGTCTCGCCGCAGAGCCCGCGACCCGGCATGAGCAGGTGTCCGGGCTTCATGGCCGCGAAGGTCACCGTCGCCGCCGCCGTCACATGGGCACCCTCGGGGCGTCCGGTGTCGCCCGGAACGCCCGAGGGCATGTCCACGGCGAGGACGGCATGTTGGCCCAGGCCCTCGGCAAGCGCTGCGTAAATGCCCTCTAGCGGACGGGCCAGCCCGGCACCGAACAGCGCATCCACCACAAAAACGTCGCGCGGCAGTTCCAGCGCGGCCTCTAGCGGTGCGATCCCTCCCTGCCAGGCTTCACGCGCGGCGCGCGCCTCATCGCTGATACCACCGGCCACGGGGCCGGCATGGACGTGTACTTCGCATCCCCGAGTGACGAGTTCCCTCGCCGCAACGAACCCGTCGCCGCCATTGTTGCCCGGACCGCACAAGACATGGATGGGCCGCCCGTCATGGCGCTTGAGCGCCTCTTCCGCGACGGCCCGCCCGGCGCGCGCCATGAGCACGTCCATACCGCCCTCCTTCGCAGCGGCGATCCGGTCGGCGGCAGCCATTTCGGAGGTACGAACGATTTGCTTCACTGCGGGCGATACCTTTCCCTTTGACGTACTGAACGATTTCTGCGCAGAATCGCCGCCCCCTGCCCGGTCTTCGACCACCCCGCCCGTCGCGACCCCCTGATACGGTGCGCCAATTGCCAGCCCGGGGCCGCTTCATTAAGCCTGCGTCAAATGTAATCACTGCGAGACGGGGCCAAACGTGAAAAAAATTGAAGCGATCATCAAGCCGTTCAAACTGGACGAGGTAAAAGAAGCGCTGCATGGCGTGGGCCTCCAGGGTATGACGGTGACAGAGGTTAAGGGTTTTGGCCGCCAGCGCGGACATACCGAGCTTTACCGCGGCGCCGAATATGTCGTGGATTTCCTGCCGAAGCTGCGTATCGAGGTCGTGGTCTCCGACGAACAGGCCGAAGCCACCGTTGACGCCATCTGCAAGGCCGCCCAGACCGGCAAGATCGGCGACGGCAAGGTGTTCATCAGCGATATCGCCGAAGTGGTGCGTATCCGGACAGGCGAACGTGGCGCAGCGGCACTCTGATCGGGCATTTCCTGCGCGCTGGACCTTCGGCCGATTGCGCGCCGGTGTTCAGCGCGCTTCATTCATGACAGACACCTCGGAGGTGTCGAACCAGACCCACTCAGGAGGGATAATCACGTGTCAGACGACATTCTCAAACTCATCGCCGACAAGGACGCACAGTTCGTCGAGCTGCGCTTCACCGACCCGCGCGGCAAGATGCAACACGTCACCTTCGACAAGTCCATGTGCGACGCCGACTTCTTCTCCGACGGCTCCATGTTCGACGGCTCCTCGGTGGCCGGCTGGAAGGCGATCAACGAGTCCGACATGACGCTTATGCCGGACAATGCCACGGCGATGATCGATCCCTTCTACCAGCAGACCACCGTCGCGATCTTCTGCGATATCCTCGATCCGATGACGGGCCAGCCCTACAATCGTGACCCGCGCACCACCGCCAAGAAGGCCGAGACCTATCTGAAATCCTCAGGTGTCGGCACGACGGCCTTCTTCGGCCCCGAGGCGGAATTCTTCGTTTTCGATGACGTGCGCTGGAACACCGACGCACACAAGACCGGATACGAGTTCGACTCCACCGAACTGCCCGCCAATACGGGCAAGGAATACGAAATGGGCAATATGGGCCACCGTCCGGGCCCGAAGGGTGGCTATTTCCCGGTCCCGCCGGTGGACAGCGAACAGGACATGCGTTCGGAAATGCTGTCGGTCATGGGCGAGATCGGCCTGGAGCCGGAAAAACACCACCATGAAGTGGCACCCGCCCAGCATGAGCTCGGCATGAAATTCTCCACGCTGACGTCGATGGCCGACCGCCTGCAACTCTACAAGTATGTGATCCACAATGTGGCCCACAGCTATGGCAAGTCGGCGACCTTTATGCCGAAGCCTTATTACAACGACAATGGCTCGGGCATGCACGTGCACCAGTCCATCTGGAACGGCGACACGCCGCTTTTTGCCGGCGACCGCTATGCCGACCTGTCGGAGGCCTGCCTCTTTTATATCGGCGGCATCATCAAGCACGCCCGCGCCATCAATGCCTTCGCCAATGCCACGACGAACAGCTACAAGCGGCTTGTCCCCGGCTTCGAGGCACCGGTGCTGCTGGCCTATTCCGCCCGCAACCGTTCCGCCTCCGTGCGGATCCCCTACTCGCCCTCACCGAAGGGCAAGCGCCTGGAAACCCGCTTCCCCGATGCCGCCGGCAATCCCTACCTCACCTTCACGGCCCTGCTGATGGCGGGCCTCGACGGGATCGAGAACCGGATCGATCCGGGCGACGCGATGGACAAGGACCTCTATGCCCTGCCGCCGGAGGAACTGAAGGACATTCCCACCGTCTGCGCCTCCCTTCGGGAAGCGCTGGATGCCCTCGATGCCGACCGGGACTTCCTGAAGAAGGGCGGCGTCATGGATGACGACCAGATCGACGCCTATATCGAACTCAAGATGGAAGAGGTGGAGCGTTTCGAAACCCATCCCCACCCCGTCGAGTTCGACATGTACTACAAGTGCTAGGGACCGGGTTACGGACGCTGGTGCAGCGCTGAGCTTGCCCCGGCAAGCACGACATACAAGTGGTGTCCGGCGTGTCAGGCCGGGCACCCCTTTTCTCCTCAGAGCCGGTGCGCTGGCGCTTTATGGTGTATTTTGGGCAACACAGCGCTATCCTGGCGGCCATGCGAATGCTGTCCCTCACCATTCTCGTCCTTGCCCTGTCGGCCTGCGCCACGACGCCGCCAAGCCGGACCGAGCAGGCCGACATCTGCGACATCTTCGATGACCGGAAGGACTGGTTCCGGGCGACGGCGCGGTCGGAGGAACGCTGGGGCGTGCCCATTGCCACCCAGATGGCGGTGATCCGCTTCGAGAGCGGATTTGACGATGATGCCCGCCCGGCGCGTGGCAAACGGCGTGTCCTCGGCCTGTTGCCGGGCAAGCGCCCCTCCTCGGCCTATGGCTATGCCCAGGCCATCGACGGGACCTGGCAACAGTACAAGCGCGAGACCGGGCGGAGCGGCGCCGACCGGGACGATTTCGATGACGCGGTGGATTTCATCGGTTGGTATGGATCAAAAGCCGCGACCGAGGCCGGTATCCGCAAGACCGACGCGGTGGCCTTCTACCTCACCTATCATGAGGGCTGGGCGGGCTATCGGCGCGGAAGCTGGAAGGGCAAGGACTGGCTGGTCAATACTGCGCGACGCGTGGGCGAGACCGCCTATCGCTATGACCAGCAACTTGGCGGTTGCCGGAAGCAGCTCTCAAGGCGCGGCCTGTTCAGCTTCTGAGGCCTTTTGCCGGGCCTTTTCCAGGCGTTTCAGGCGCGACTGCATGCCCATGAGCGCGGGCATGAGCGCCATGCCAAGCTTCGGGTCCTTGCCATCACCCATGCGCCAGAGCTGCGCCATGAAATAGCCCTGCTGTCCCCAGCCCGCCATGGTGCGCAACAGCGTCACCGGCGAGCGCGTCGAGAACCAACGCCCCGGCGCGATGCCCTTGGCCTTTTCAGGATCGGGCAAACTGGCAAGCGCGCCGGAGAGAAGCTGCGTCGGGGCGTCGGGACGGATACAGAGCGGCCGGGCCAGGCCGATCAGGTCGCAGGCCCCGGTCTGAAGGGCCGCATTCATGCCCTCTGCCGTGCGAAAGCCACCTGTGGCCATCACCGGCATGCGTGCGCGCGCCTTTACCGCCTTCGCATAGTCCACGAAATAGGCTTCGCGCGCCGCCGTCGATGCGCGCAGCCTTTCGCCATCATCGGGACGTGACTTGCCATCGACGCCCAGCATTTGCGGCTGTTCATAGGTCCCGCCGCTGATTTCGATGAAACATACATCCAGCGCATTGAGACGGTCGACGACGGCGAGGCAGTCCTCATGGCTGAATCCGCCCTTCTGGAAATCGGCGGAGTTGAGCTTGACCGCAACCGGGAAGTCCTCTCCCGCCGCCCGCCGGATCCGGCCGATCACCTCGACGAGGAAACGGACCCGGTTGTCAAAATGACCGCCCCACTGGTCCCGCCTGCGGTTCGATCGCGGCGACAGGAATTGCGAAATCAGATAGCCATGGGCGGCATGGACCTGGACACCGTCAAAGCCCGTCTCCCGGGCGACCTTCGCGGCAAAGCCGAAACGCTGCACGGCATCCTCGACCTCTTCGGCTGTCATCGCCCGCGGCGGCGCGAAGGGATAGAGGGCACGGCCCGGCATGTCCATTGCCACCGCCGAGGGCGCCAGGGGGCGGTCGGACATCAGCTTCGGTGTCTGGCGCCCGGCATGGCTGAGCTGCATGAAGACCGGCGCCCCGCAGGACCGCGCCGCGCGTGCCAGCTCCGAGAGCCGCGCCTTCGCCTCCCTTCCGGTGCCAGGTTCGATGGCGATGTTGCCGGGCGCTTCGAGGCAGCGCCGGTCGACAAGCACATTGCCGGTGACCTGCAGGCCCGCACCGCCCGCCGCCCAGGTCCCGTAGAGGCGGACATGTGCGTCGGTGGCCCGGTTGCGTTCATCGGCCAGGTTCTCCGTCATGGCCGCCTTGGCCAGGCGGTTCGGCAGTTCCAGGCCACCGGGCAGCTTGATTGGATCGGCGAACGTGACCATGACTGGCAGAGCTTCCGCTTGCGGTTAACAGTGTGACGCGCCCATCATGGGCGCCTGCCGAATCAGTAGCCCGAGGTGACCGACATGGCCAATGAGCCGACGCCAAAACTCTTCGAAGAAGACAGTAGCGCCGCGGCGGGCTACTCGGCCAAGGATATCGAGGTGCTGGAAGGCCTCGAACCGGTGCGCAAGCGCCCGGGCATGTATATCGGCGGCACCGACGAGCGCGCCTACCACCACCTCTTCGCCGAAGTGCTCGACAATTCCATGGACGAAGCCGTGGCCGGCCATGCCAGCTGGATCGAGGTGTCGCTGACGGCCGACGGTTACCTCGCCGTGACCGACAATGGCCGCGGCATCCCCGTCGATCCACATCCGAAATTCCCGGAAAAGTCCGCCCTCGAAGTGATCATGACCACGCTCCATGCGGGCGGAAAGTTCACCGACAAGGCCTATGCCACCGCCGGTGGCCTCCACGGCGTTGGCATTTCCGTCGTCAACGCGCTCTCATCGGAAGTCATCGTTGAGGTCGCGCGCGACCGGAAGCTCTACCGCCAGGTGTTCCGGCGCGGCCTGCCGGAAGGGTCGCTGGAACTCGTTGGCGCCGCTCCGAACCGCCGGGGCACGGTGCTCAAATTCCATCCCGACCCGGAAATTTTCGGCGACAAGCTCGCCTTCAGGCCGGCGCGGCTTTTCCGCATGTGCAAGTCGAAGGCTTATCTCAGCCCCGGCGTGGAAATCCGCTGGAGCTGCGAAGCGGCGCTGCTGCCGGAGGGCTCCGACGTGCCGGCCGCGACCACGCTCTGCTATCCCAACGGACTGGCCGACCAGCTCGTCGAGACCATGGAGGGCAAGTCCACCATCACCGAAAGCCCCTTTGCCGGACGGGTGGAAACCGCCGACGGCAAGGTCGAATGGGCCATGGCCTGGACCGCGGCCGGCTTCGGCGACGCCGATGGCTCCACCCGCAGCTATTGCAACACCATCCCGACACCGGAGGGCGGCACCCATGAAGCCGGCCTGCGTTCCGCGATTACCAAGGGCCTGCGCGCCTATGGCGAGATGACGGGAAACAAGCGGGCCAGCATCATCACCGCCGATGATGTGATGGGCTATGCCGGCATCCTCTTGTCGGTGTTCATCAAGCAGCCGGAATTCGTCGGCCAGACCAAGGACAAGCTGTCGTCCACCGGCGCCTTCCGCCTGGTGGAGAACGCTGTACGCGACCGCTTCGATCACTGGCTGACGGCCAATCCCAAGGAGAGCGACAAGCTGCTCGACTGGGCGGTGGAGCGGGCCGAGGAGCGCGTGAAGCGCCGCAAGCAGAAGGAAGTCTCGCGCCAGTCGGCAACCAAACGCCTCCGCCTGCCCGGGAAGCTTGCCGACTGTTCCGCCAAGGACCGGTCGGGCACGGAGATCTTCCTTGTGGAGGGCGATTCCGCCGGCGGCTCGGCCAAGCAGGCCCGAGACCGCGCGACCCAGGCGATCCTGCCCCTGCGCGGCAAGATCCTGAACGTGGCGAGCGCCTCCGATGACAAGCTTTCGAAGAACCAGGAACTCTCCGACCTGACGCTGGCGCTCGGCACCGGGATCGGGTCCCGCTTCAGCCTAGACGACCTGCGCTATGAGCGCGTCATCATCATGACCGACGCCGACATTGATGGTGCCCACATCGCCTCGCTACTGATCACCTATTTCTACAGGATGATGCCGGGGCTGATCGAGGCGGGGCGGCTCTACCTCGCCATGCCCCCGCTCTATCGCCTGAGCTACAAGGGCAAGACGGTCTACGCGATGGACGATGTCCAGAAATCGGAGCTGCTGGAACGAGAGTTCAAACCGAACCAGAAGGTCGAGATCGGCCGCTTCAAGGGCCTCGGCGAAATGAACCCGACCCAGCTCAAGGAAACCACGATGAATCCGGACACGCGCATGCTGGCCCGGGTCACCCTGCCGCGTACCGATGAAGAGCGCGCCGAGCGCCGCCCGGCGGAGCTCGTGGAGGCGCTGATGGGACGCAAGCCGGAACTACGCTACCAGTTCATCCAGGACAATGCCCAGTTCGCCGGCGAACTTGACATCTGATCCACGCAAACTCCGGGCAGGCTTGCCAATCGGTTTCGGCTGAAACAATCTGGCCCCGGAAAGATGAGGGCAGACCCCCATGGATTTGAAGAGATGGGCCATGGCGGCCATCGCCGCTGGTCTTGTGTCGGCATGTGGTAATGGCGGCGGCGATGATGGCGGCAGCGAGACCCGCAATGACGGCGAGCGTGTCGAGATCAATCGCGACCCGTTTCCCTCAACCTATCAGCCCTATCCGTCGCAGACCACGCTGATCACCGGTGCCACCGTGCTCGATGGTGTCGGCGGACGCATCGAGGGCGGCGACGTGCTCATCGTTGATGGCAGGATCTCTGCGGTGGGCGAAGGGCTCGAGGCGCCCGAGGGCGCGCAGGTGATCGAGGCCGATGGCCGCTGGGTCACGCCCGGCATCATCGACAACCACTCCCATCTCGGCGTCTACCCGTCGCCAAGCGTCAGCGCCCATGGCGACGGCAACGAGATTTCCGGGCCTGTGACGGCGGAGGTGTGGGCAGAACATGGCATCTGGCCCCAGGATCCGGGCTTTTCCCGCGCCCTGGCCGGCGGCGTGACATCGCTCCAAATCCTGCCCGGCTCGGCAAACCTGTTCGGCGGGCGCGGCGTGACGCTGAAGAACGTCTATGGCCGCACCATGCAGGACATGAAGTTCCCCGGCGCGCCTTATACGCTGAAAATGGCCTGCGGCGAGAACCCGAAACGCGTCTATGGCTACGGCGCCGGTCGCTTCCCCGGCGGCGCCCCCTATTCGCGCATGGGCAATGTTGCCGGCTACCGGGCCGCCTGGATCGAGGCGACGGAATACAAGCGCAAATGGGACAAGTATGCCGAGGATGGCGGCGACCCGCCCTCGCGCAATCTCGAACTCGACACGCTTTCCCGGGTGCTCGAAGGCGAGATCCTCGTGCACATGCACTGTTACCGCGCCGACGAGATGGCCATCGTGCTCGATATGGCTGAGGAGTTCGGCTATGAGGTCGCTTCCTTCCACCACGCCGTGGAGGCTTACAAGATCGCCGACCTCTTGGCTGAACACGGCGCCTGCGCATCCATGTGGGCCGACTGGTGGGGCTTCAAGATGGAAAGCTATGACGGCGTGCGCGAAAACATCCCCATGGTCCACGCCGCCGGCGGATGTTCCATCGTGCACTCCGATGACGCCCTTGGCATCCAGCGCCTGAACCAGGAAGCCGCCAAGGCATGGAGCGATGGCCGGCGCGCGGGCATCAACGTGCCCATCGAGGTGGCCTGGCAGTGGTTGTCGGCCAATCCGGCCAAGTCGCTCGGCATCTTCGAGGAGACCGGCTCACTGGAAGAAGGCAAGATGGCCGATGTCGTGGTCTGGTCGGGCGATCCGTTCAGCGTCTACACCCGCGCCGACCTCGTCTTCATCGACGGCGCGCTTCTGTATGAACGTGGAAATCCGGACCTGCGTCCGGTCAGCGATTTCGAGATCGGCCAGCCCGGCGAAGGAGACGTGAAATGATCCGCAGCATCCTTCTTTCCAGCACCGCGCTCCTGATGGCGACCGCTGCGGCGGCCCAAGACTATGCCATCGCCAACGCAAAACTCTGGACCGGCACTGACGCCGGTACGATCGAGAACGCCACGTTGATCGTTCGTGACGGCCGCATCACCGATATCGGCGAAGACCTGCCGATCCCGAGTGCGGGCATCACCACCTTCGACGCCGGGGGGCGCTGGGTCACCCCGGGCATCATCTCGGCCTTCTCGCGCACCGGGCTGGTCGAGGTGGGCGCCGAGGATTCCACCGATGACCGCTCTGCCGGTGGCAGCGGCTACAATGCCGCGCTGAAGGCGGCCTACGGCTTCAATCCCGATGCATCCTCCATCGGCGCCACACGAATCGAGGGCGTGACCCGCCTGATTGTCGGCCCGAGCGCCAGCGATTCGGTCTTTGGCGGCCAGGGCTTTGTCGCCTCCACCGACGGCGACGCCGGCAGCATCACCGATGAGGCCGCCTTCATGTATGTGGAACTCGGTCGATCGGGTGCCAATCGTGCCGGTGGCAACCGGGCCGCGGCCTGGACCTATTTCACCGCAGCCCTGTCGGATGCGCGCACCTTCCCGGCCCGCTTCATCTCCCACAATGACGGCGATGCAGTGTCGCGCGTGGATGCCCGTGCGCTGGGCGCAGCGGCGAAGGGCGAGCAGAAAATGGTCATCCGCGCCGACCGGGCAAGCGACCTGCGCCTGATCATGAGCTTCGCGGAACAAAACCCCGAACTCGACATCGTGATCCTCGGTGCCGCCGAGGCCTGGCGCGTGGCCGACGATCTCGCTGCGGCCGGTATTCCGGTGATCATCGACCCCGTCCTGAACCTGCCGGGCAGCTTTGACGGCCTCGCCACCACCATGCAGAACGCCGCCCGCCTCGAGGAGGCCGACGTGCAGGTGGCCTATTACCATTCCGAGTTCGATTACAATCAGGCCCGCCTCGTGCTCCAGATCGGCGGCAATGCCGTGGCCAACGGCGTGGATTTTGACGCCGCCATGGCCGCCCTCACGGTCAATCCGGCAGACATGTTCGGCCTGGAGGATCACGGCCGCCTGGCCGAGGGCGCCGTGGGTGACGTGGTCGTCTGGGATGGTGACCCCCTTGAGGTGACCGCCGCGCCGGTACTGGTCCTCATCGACGGCGAGGAACAGTCCCTGGAGAGCCGCCAGACCCGATTGCGCGACCGTTACCTCGACCTTGAACGCGGCGACTTGCCACCGGCCTACAGGGTTCCGGAATAAAGGGTTCGACGATTTGACCGTTTGACTCCGTGAGCGCCATCCATATGTTGCGCCGCAAACGCCCCGTGCCCGCGCACGGGCCCAGCCGATTCGAGCCTCCATGTCGTTCAAAGACCTCGGCCTGAGCCCCACTCTGCTCGCTGCCATCGAAGCCGCCGGATATACCGAGCCGACTCCGATCCAGGCCAAGGCGATCCCGCAGGTGATTCTCGGGTCTGACATTACAGGAATTGCCCAGACCGGAACCGGGAAGACCGCCGCCTTCGTCCTGCCAATGATCGACCGGCTAGCGCGTGGCCGGGCGCGGGCGCGCATGCCACGCTCGCTGATTCTTGCCCCCACGCGAGAGCTTGCCGCCCAGGTCGCAGAGAATTTCGAGAAGTACGGCGTCAATCACAAGTTGACCATGGCGCTCCTTATCGGCGGTGTCTCCTTCAATGAGCAGGACCGCCTTCTGATGAAGGGGGTTGACGTCCTGATCGCCACGCCGGGACGCCTGATCGACCAGTTCGAACGCGGCAAGATCCTCCTGACCGGCGTGGAGCTGGTCTGCATCGATGAAGCCGACCGCATGCTCGACATGGGTTTCATTCCCGATATCGAGAAGATCATCTCGCTGCTGCCGCCGCGCCGCCAGACGCTGCTCTTCTCTGCGACCATGCCGCCGGAGATCACGCGGCTGGCAAAGGATTTCCAGACCGACCCTGTGAGAATCGAGGTCGCACGACCGGCCCAGACGGCCGAACTGATCAAGCAATTTGTGGTCAAGATCGACACCAAGGATGACAAGGCCCGCCGCCACGCGCTGCGCCGTATCCTTCAATCCGCCGACATAAAGAACGGCATCGTGTTCTGCAATCGCAAGCGCGAGGTCGACGTGGTGACGAAGTCGCTGTCCAAGCACGGTTTCGATGCCGCCGCGATCCATGGCGACCTTGCCCAAGCCTACCGTACACAGACGCTCGATTCCTTTCGCGACGGCAAACTGAAATTGCTGGTGGCCTCTGATGTCGCCGCGCGCGGGCTGGATATTCCCGAGGTAAGCCACGTCTTCAATTTCTCCCCGCCCCCGAAGCAGGACGATTATGTCCACCGCATCGGCCGCACGGGCCGCGCGGGACGCAAGGGCGAAAGCTACACCATTGTCGGCCCGGAAGATGCCAAGAGCTGGGACCAGATCCTGAAGATGATCGGCAAGGATGTGGAGGAATTCACGCCCGAGGGACTGGCCGAGGAACTGAAGGACCTGCCGGCTGACAGCGGTGGCCGCTCGCGCAGCCGGCGTGGGTCGAAATCTTCCGGCAGCGGAAAGGACCCCTCGGGTGGCGAAAAGTCCTTATCCGGCCATTTACCCGGCAAGTCATCCGGCAGGTCCTCTGGCAAATCGGAGCCGCCCGGCCGGGCCGAGAAAGACGAAAAGCCTCAGCGCGAACGCAAGGGGCGTTCGCGCGGGCGCAAGAATGATGACGAGCTGGAGCCTGCAACTGCGGACAAGGTCGTGGGTATGGGCGAGCACGTGCCCGATTTCCTGAAACGCTGACACCATGCGCGTGGCCACCTGGAACGTGAATTCCATCAAGGCGCGATTGCCCATGGTGCTGGAAGTCCTCCGGGACATTTCCTGCGACGTGGTCTGCCTTCAGGAGATCAAGTGCGAGACCGACGCGTTCCCCTATCTGGAGGTTGAGGAACTCGGCTATAATTGCGCCGTGCACGGGCAGAAGAGCTATAATGGCGTGGCCCTGCTCTCGAGGTTTCCCATCGAGGACATCGGGAAAGGCCTGCCCGGAAACTGTGATGACCACCAGGCGCGCTATATCGAAGCCCTGGTCATGTCTGACCGGCCGGTGCGTGTCGGCGGGCTGTACCTGCCGAACGGAAATCCGGCGCCGGGCGACAAGTTCGACTACAAGCTGGGCTGGATGAAGCACCTGGCCGAGCATGCGAAAACCCTGCTCTCGCAGGAAGAGGCCTTCGTGCTGTGTGGCGATTACAATTGCATTCCCGGCGACATCGACTGCTGGGACATGGATGTCTGGCGCGAGGACGCGCTGGCCCGGCCGGAGACCCGCGAAGCCTTCCAGTCGCTGCTCAATCTCGGCCTGACGGAGGCCTTTGCCGCCCATGACGGGCGTGCCCACCAGTACACCTTCTGGGATTACCAGGGCGGGGCGTGGAAGAAGGACCACGGGATCCGGATCGATCACCACCTCCTCAGCCCCCAGGCGGCGGACCGGCTGTTCGGTGTGCAAATCTACAAGGACGCACGGGCGCAGGAAAAGCCCTCAGACCATGTCCCGGTGATCGTCGAACTCACCGATTGACCCCGAAACAAACGCGCTCCCGGCTCTACTGGCCCGATACGCAGGTCCGATTATACCAGTCAACGCGATTATTGAACGCCTCGGCCTGCTGCTGCAGCTGCAGGTTCAATTCAGCGACCTCGGCACGCTTGCGATCGAAAGCCACGCGCTTGGCCTGCGCCTTACGCTTGTAGTCCCCACTCAGCGCGGACAGCTCCTGGGCGTCTTCATAAGCGTCGCCGGCGGCTTCGGCCTCGGCTTTCAGGCGCAACAGCGTTTCCTGGCGCTCGGCAAGCCGGGCCTGCTGCTCAGGCAGCACGGCAGCCGTCTGTGCACAGCGCTCGGCCTGATCCTCGGAGAAGGCGTGGACCTTGGTCGCCATGGGACCGGCAATCAGGCATGCGGCGAGTAGGGTTCTGAGCATGGGACGGGCCTCCTCAGGCATTGCTGGCGAACTCTCACAATGACATTTATCACCACGGCGATGAAGGGTGACTGAACGCTTCCGCCGTGATGCGGCCACTATCAATACGCGTTCCCCCCGGCGGACATGCATCGTCAAGCGAGGTTCGCGTATCCACTTATTTATACTTGGCAAGCGCTTGATGATGCGGCATGACGGTTTTTGTGACGCTCGCGTCACAGAAGCGTCATACTGAGGTCAGGCACTGGCGAAGGACGCATGTGCCTATGGTCTCAGCGATACAAGCCTGTTCAGACGGGTCGATTTGGGTACGCGGCGAGACAGGCGTCAAAATTTTCGTCACAAGGGGTGACGGAGCGTTTTAAATTGGGGGACAGTTTCCATGCGGCAATTGATTGACACCTATTTTCTTGCGAATGCAGACAAGCGAAGTACTGACAGTTTCATCTGCAACTGATATGCACTCGACTGTTTCCTTCCGCTCAGCGATGTGGCATCAGCCCGGCCTTCGGTATCGTGGATACTCACACTCTGGACAGACAGGCTCTTTCGGCGTAAAATCAATCTGCGCTCGCTCACTTCTCTCGAGGCGCAGGGAATGAAACTCAACATGGAGAAGACGATGAGTGAACCAGCAACGCCCCGCAAGCGGGCAAGAAATGCCAAGCCAAAGATCGAACGCGCAGCGCTCAAGCTGTTTGTGGGCGAAGGCGTGGACGCCGCGACGACGCGCGAAATTGCCGAGGAAGCCGGTGTCTCGGAAGGTGCACTCTACCGGCACTACAAGGGCAAGGACGAACTCGCCGAATCCCTCTTCATGGAGACCCATAACCGGCTTGGCGACATGCTGATCGAGGCATCCGAAAAGGGCGATACGGTCGAGGGCAAGGTTCGCGGCATGGTCGAGGCCTATTGCGAACTCGCCGACGAAGACTTCCTGCTCTTTTCTTTCCACCTGCTCAACATGCACCGTTTCCTTCCGAACGACACCCGTCGCGAGGACGACCCGCTGACGCTGACGGAAAAGGTCATCGCAGGCATGATCAGGGATAAGATGATTCCCGATGGCGACCCTGCTCTGCTCGCTGGCATGGCCCTCGGTGTTGTCATGCAATCGGGCCAGAACAAGGCCTATAATCGCCTGCCAGGGGACTTTTCCCAGCACATCGATGCCTTCACCAAGGCCATCGTGGCGATCCTGAAGGAGCGCTGAGGCGCAAAGGCTGAAGCAATTTCCGTCAAGGCCCGGCACCCGCCGGGCCGACGCGGCTCAGGCTTCCGCGGCCACTGGCACGATCGAGACACTTTCTCCGCAGCCACAGGCGTCGGTTTCGTTAGGATTGCGGAATACAAACTTCTCGTGGAGCGGCGTCACTTCGTAATCGACAACGGAGCCGAGCAGGAAAAGCACCGCCTTGGCGTCGACCACGATGGTCACGCCATTGTCCTCGACCACCTCGTCCAGCGCCTCGGGCGCCTCGGCATAGTCCATGACATATTCCATGCCGGCACAGCCACCATTGGTGACGCCGACACGCAGGTACCCCTTGCCCTTTTCCTCCATGATCTCGCGAACACGCGCAGCGGCATTGTCGGACAGGGAAACGATTTTCGGTCTCGGTCTACGGGCCATGATCCATAAATGGGCGCTCGACGCCCCTCCTACAACATGTTCAGCGCCAGGCGTGCCTCGTCGGACATGCGCGAGGGGTCCCAGGGCGGCTCGAAGGTGAGGCGCACCTCGACGTCGTCAACGCCGTCCACGGTGCGCGCGGCATTTTCCACCCAGCCCGGCATGTCCCCGGCCACGGGGCAGCCTGGCGCGGTGAGCGTCATCTCGATGTCGGCCTTGCGATTGTCGTCGAAATCCACCTTGTAGATCAGGCCGAGTTCGTAGATGTCGACCGGGATTTCCGGGTCGAACACTGTCTTGAAGGCCGCGATCAGGTCGCCAGTGATACGGTCGAGTTCCTCGGCCGGGATTTTTGACGGCGCGACCGCGCCGGTCTCGTCCTCGGTCTCGGAAGCATCAATGATCTCGCGGGGGGTCATGTCATCTGCCATGGGTCACCTATAACAGCATTCTGGCGGCTTTGCCGAGGGCTTCGGCGAAAGCATCTACTTCAGCTTCGCAATTGTAAATCCCGAAGCTTGCCCGGGCGGTGGCACTGACTCCCAGATGGGACATCAATGGCTGAGCGCAATGGTGTCCCGCACGAATGGCGACACCGTACTTGTCGACGATCTGGGCAAGGTCATGGGGGTGGGCGCCTTGCATGGAAAAGCTGAGCACCGCGCCCTTCCCCTCTGCCTCGCCATGGACACTCAGGCCATTGATCTCCCTGACCGCTTCGCGCGCCCGGTGATAGAGCGCGTCTTCATGGCGGCAGACCGATTCGCGGTCGAAGGCGGAAAACCAGTCAATCGCCGCGCCGAGGCCGATCACTTCGATGATCGGCGGTGTCCCAGCCTCGAAGCGGTGGGGCGCGGCGTTGTAGGTGACCTCGTCTGTCGCCACGGTCTCGATCATTTCGCCGCCTCCCTGGTAGGGTCGCATGCCGCCCAGCTTGTCCGCCTTACCGTACAGCACGCCGATCCCCGTGGGCCCGTAGATCTTGTGGCCCGAAAAGACATAGTAATCACAGCCCAGCGCCTGGACATCGACATCAAGATGGACCGCCGACTGGCAACCATCGAGGAGCAGTTCCGCACCCGCGGCATGGGCGAGTTCCGCAATCCGGCGGGCATCGGTCACGGTGCCGAGGACATTGGACATGTGCGTCAGCGCGACCATGCGGGTCCGCGGCCCGATCGCCGCTTCGAGGGCGGCCATGTCCAGCGCGCCATCCTCGGTCAAGCCGACCCATTTCAGGACCGCACCATGGCGTTCGCGCAGGAAATGCCACGGCACGATATTGGAATGGTGCTCCATGATGGAGAGGACGATCTCATCACCCGGACCGATCGTCTCCGCCAGTCCGGCCGCGACCAGATTGATGGCCTCGGTCGCGCCCTTGGTGAAGACGATCTCGTCGACGGACGCCGCATTCAGGAACCCGCGCACGGTCTCCCGCGCGGCCTCGAAGGCTTCGGTTGTCTCATTCGCCAGTGTGTGGAGGCCGCGATGAACATTGGCATAGGCCGTGCGCATCTGGCCGGCCATGGCATCGATCACCGCGTCCGGCTTCTGGGCGCTCGCGGCATTGTCGAGATAGGCCAAGGGCTTTCCGTTCACCTCGCGGGCGAGGATCGGAAATTCGGCGCGGATGGTGTCGACGTCAAACGGCCTGGTCATGATCGCCATATATGCTCAGACTGGACAAAAATCACCGGCCATTCCGTCGCGCCACCGGAGTCGCGGCCCGCTGCATCAGACATGGTCTTGCAACCATGTCCGCGCGCTCTCGCGAAGAATGTCTCCAATGCGTTCATCACCAACCCCGTCGAAGGCTTCCGCCACATGGGCCTCGGTGAGCAGTGCCTTGGCCGCGCGCTCGGGAATGCCGCGCTGGCGCAGGTAGAAAAGCTGCGCCGGATCGATGGCGCCGCAGGTATTGCCATGGGCGCAGGCCACATCATCGGCATAGATTTCCAGCTCCGGCTTGGCATCCACCTCGGCGCCGTCCTCCAGCAGCAGCGCATTGTGCTGCATGTCGGCATCGGTGCGCTGGGCGATCCTGGCCACGTGGAACTTGCCCTGGAACACGCCCTTGCCGCCCTTGCGGGCAGCGCCCTTGGTGAGTTGCCGGGTCACGCAATCCTCTGCGCCGTGGCGAACATGGCTGGTGAAATCGGCATGGCGCCCCGCGCCCACGAGGTAGGCGGCGTTGAGCACGGCCTGGCAATTCACGCCGCGATGGGTCAGCCGTGTCTCCATCCGCGCGAGCCGGTCGCCGGTGGCGAGCGCGGTCTGGCGAAACCGGCTGCCTTCATCGAGGTGGGCCACGGCGTTGATCGACTGCACCCCCTCCCCGCTGCCCGACTGGATCAGCACGCGCTCAAGGCTCGCGCCGTCCTGCAGGCCGAACTCCATGAGCGCAGCCGACAGGCCGGCTCCGCCCTGGTGGCTTTCCAGTACGGTGATCGAGGCCCCCGGTCGGACGACGATGACGATGCGGGCGAAATGGGCATCACCAGCCCCCTCGAAGACGAGCTGTAGGGGTTGCCTGATCTCGGCATTCACCTCGATCATCAGCGCGCCGGGATTGTCCGCCAGCGCCGCCGTCAGCGCGCCCATGGGCATGTCCTCGGCCCCGCCAAAGGCCTGGCCGCCCGGTTTCATGAAGGCCCGCAGGCCCTCCGGAAACTCCGGCAGGACCGGCTCGCGACCGGGACGAAGGGTGATGACCGGCCCGTCAATCGGCGCGAAGGGCGAGACTGCGGGCCGGGCTTCGACGGGGTCGATCTGGCTGAGGGCAGCGCGGAAATCGCTCCACTTCCAACCCTCCATCCGACGGTGCGGCAGGCCCGTGGCGGCAAATGCGCGGAAGGCCCGCTCCCGCGTGGCATCGTCGCTCACCTCGGCGAAGCGCGCGATCAGTTCCAGTTCGGCGGCGTTCGGATCCTTGATGAGTTCGCGGACTTCGGCGACATCCATGTCAGGCCGCCTCCGCGATCACGCCGTCATAGCCTTCCTTTTCCAGGCGCTCAGCGAGATCCGGGCCACCGGTCTTCAGGATGCGTCCGGACGCCAGCACATGCACCTTGTCCGGCTGGATATGGTCCAGCAGACGCTGGTAATGGGTGATGACGAGCATGCCACGCCCGGAACTGCGCAACGCATTGACGCCATCGGCGACGATCTTGAGCGCGTCGATATCAAGCCCGGAATCGGTTTCGTCGAGCACGAGGAAGCGCGGCTCCATCATCATCATCTGGAAGATTTCCAGCCGCTTCTTCTCACCACCCGAAAAACCCACATTCACCGGGCGCTTCAGCATGTCGGGCTCGATCTTCAGCGTGGCGGCCACCTCGCGCGCCTTCTTCAGGAAGTCCGGCGCGGAGATTTCCTCCTTCCCGCGCGCCTTGCGCTGGGCATTCATGGCGGTGCGCACAAAGGTCATAACCGGCACACCCGGTATCTCGACGGGATACTGGAAGGACAGGAACAGCCCTCTGGCGGCGCGCTCTTCCGGGTCGGTGCCCAGAATATCCTCGCCATCCAGCGTGGCCGTCCCACTGGTCACTTCGTAACCGTCACGTCCCGTCAGGACATAGGCCAGTGTCGACTTCCCCGACCCGTTCGGTCCCATGATCGCATGGACCTCCCCGGCCGGCACTTCCAGCGACAGCCCCTTGATGATCTCGGTGGCGTCGTCATCCTCGCCCACGCGGGCGTGCAGTTGATCCAGTTTGAGCATGACCGTGATATGGATGTTTTGCGAGGGATTTTCAAAGAAAATCGGAAACGCCCTGTCAGGTCGCCAGGCCGTCGGCGGCGAGGCGCTCCAGCAGCCGGTACCTGGCCTCGGGCACGGTGCGGTGAACCTCGGCGAAAAGCCGGTGCTCAAGGAAGTGTCCGGTCAGGCGGAGCCCCTGCGCAACGGCCTGCGGCGTGGGCACCGCACTGTCACCGATCAGGAAACCCGGCAGGGGCAGGAGGCGATCGAGATAGTCCTCCGCAGCGCTGGCAGTCACCGCGCGACCCGTGCGCGGGCTGACATGGGTCAGGCCGTCATTGGCGCCGCTGATCGCGCAGCGGGCAAGGTCGAGCCCAAACCCGAAGGCCCCGAGCACACCCACTTCCCAGCGCACATAGAGCGCCGGCCAGACCTCCCCGGTCACGATCTCGTCCAGGGTCAGGGAGGTGGCCTCGAAGAGCCCGCCGTGTTCATCGCCGTCCTGGAGCGTTTCGCGCAGGAGCGTGGTCACCGAGGCGATCGCCGCCAGGCGTGTGGGATCGTCGAGCACGCGGGCGGCCCGTGAGGTCACTTCCTCGCTCACCGAGAACCAGCCCAGGGCATCTTCGCTGCGCGCCTCCCAGGCCAGGCGCAGCGTGTTGCCGGGCTCGAAAAGGACCCGCTTGGCCTTGGACGCGCCGCCATAGACCATGCCGGCCCTGCGCCCGTGGTCCTGTGTGAGCACATGGACGATTAGCCCGCTTTCGCCATAGAGGCGCGCACCGATGACGAGGCCTTCATCCTCCCAGCGCATGGACCCTCGGATCAGACATCGAATTCCAGTCCAAAGCTCGCATAATTCTCCCGCCGTTCCATCCAGCGCGGATCGACCTTCACGAACAGGAACAGATGGACCTTCGTGCCGAGCATGTCAGACAGCTCCTCGCGGGCGGCTGCGCCCACCTGTTTGATCACCTGGCCGCCCTTGCCGAGCACCATGGGCTTGTGGCTTTCGCGGGCCACCATGACCACCTGCTGCACGCGCACCTCGCCATTGCGCAGGGTCTCCCATGTCTCGGTCTCCACGGCGAGCTGATAGGGCAGTTCCTCGTGCAGGCGCAGCATGAGCTTTTCCCGCGTGATCTCGGCGGCCAGCAGGCGCTGCGGAAGGTCGGCGGGCTGGTCCTGCGGGTACAGCGCGGGGCCGTCCGGCATCCGGGCCGACAGCGCAGCGGCGAGGCGATCCATGCCGTCACCGTTTTCCGCGGAAACCGGGAAGACCTCGTCATACACGCCGGTCTCGTTCAGCGCCGCAATGACGGGCAGGACTTCCCCATGGGGAAAGAGGTCGATCTTGTTCAGCGCCAGGAGCGCTGTCTTGCCGGCCTGTTTCAGCCCCTCCACCACGCGGCGGTCATCCTCAAGGGATTTGACCTGAGCGGGGCTGGCCCTATCACGCCCATCGGCCACCCAGGCACTCGCATCGACGAGGTGCAGGATGACGTCGGCGTCCTCCGCGCCGGTCCAGGCGGCGTGCACCATGGCGCGGTCGAGCCGCTTATTCGCCTGGAAGATGCCTGGCGTATCCATCAGGACAAGCTGGGCGTCATCCAGCTGGACGATGCCGCGGATCGGAAATCGCGTCGTTTGGACCTTGTGGGTGACGATGGCAACCTTTTGGCCGACCAGCCGGTTCACCAGCGTGGACTTGCCAGCATTCGGCGCGCCGATGACCGCCACGAAGCCCGCACGCCTGATCTCGCTCATGCGCCGCCGGCCTCTTCGGCAATGAACGCCAGCAGGGCAGCGGCGGCGGCGCGTTCGGCGTCCTGCTTGCTCGTACCGGTTCCCTCGGCCTCCCCGATACCGTCGACAGCGACTCGCACCCGGAATTCCGGGGCATGGTCGGGCCCGGACCGGTCAATGACTGTATAGGCGGGCAAGTGCAGCCGGCGACCGAGGACATGCTCCTGCAGGGCGGTTTTCGGATCGGTGCGTGAACCGGTGAGGCCCTTGATGCGCCCCGCCCAGTGCTTCTCGATGAAGGCGCGCGCCGGCTTCAGCCCGCCGTCGCGGTAGAGCGCGGCGATCAGCGCTTCACAGAGATCGGCATTGACGCCGTCGGCTTCCAGCACGCCGTTTTCACGTTCCGATTCACCGGCAACCATATATCGTGACAGGTCGAGCTCGCGCATCACCTCAGCGCAGGTCTGGCGGTCGACGAGCGAATTCAGCCGGCGCGCGAGGCCGCCCTCCTTGGCGCCTTCGAAACGCTCCATCAGCCAGTCGGCAATGACCAGGCCGAGCACCCGGTCGCCGAGGAATTCGAGCCTCTGATTGGACGCAAGCCCCATGGCCCCTGTCGCCGAGCCGTGGGTCATGGCCCGTACCAGCCACTGGCGATCCCTGAACCTGTGGCCAAGCGCGGCTTCTACCGCCTCGATGGAGGTCTCCGGCAGGATCGCCTGTCGCAGTTTCGCGCCGGCGCGCTGGCGCGTGCGTTTGGGACGCGCGAAAGTCATCCGGGCACCTCCAGAGGTCGCCCCTCGATCATGACCAGCGCCTGGGCGTAGGGGAAATCGTCAGTCAGTGTCAGGTGGACATGGGCTTCGAAGCCAAGCGGCGTGATCTCGCGCAGGCGCGTCGCCGCGCCACCAATGAGATCCAGGGTTGGCGCGCCGGTGGGCAGGTTGACCACGCCCATATGCTGCCAGTGAACGCCGCGACGGGGCACGCCGGTGCCAAGCGCCTTGGCGCAGGCTTCCTTGGCGGCGAAGCGCTTGGCATAGGTTTCGGCCCTGCGGCGCCGACGATCGGCCAGCGCGCGCTCGGTCTCAGTGAAGACACGCCGGGTGAACCGGTCGCCGAACCGCTCCAGCGTTGTCTCGAAACGGCGGATGTCGGCGAGGTCCTGGCCGATACCGATGATCATTCCGCCGCCTCTTCGCCGGTCTCCACCGCGCGGGCCTCATCCATGTGGCGTCGCATTTCGCGGATGGCAGCGTCGAGGCCGACGAGGATCGCCTCGCCGACGAGGAAATGGCCGATGTTCAGTTCGGCAATTTCCGGGATCGCGGCGATGGGGCCCACATTGTCAAAGGTCAGGCCGTGGCCGGCATGGGGTTCGATGCCGCGGGCCCTGGCGAGCTTCGCGGCCTTGGCGATGCGCTGGCGCTCCGGCTCTGCGGCCTCGGCACCGCCCTCCAGCCAGAGCTCGGCATAGCGGCCGGTATGAAACTCCACCACCGGCGCTCCGAGCACTTCGGCGCCCGCGATCTGGCGTGCATCGGGTTCGATGAAGAGCGAGACGCGCGCACCTGCCTGACGCAACGCCTCGACGGTCGGCGCGACTTGTTTGTGCATGCCGGCCACATTCAGCCCGCCCTCGGTGGTGCGTTCCTCGCGCTTCTCCGGCACCAGGCAAGCCGCCTGCGGCCGGAAGCCTGTCGCGATGCGCATCATCTCGTCGGTCGCAGCCATTTCAAGATTGATCGGCAGGGACGTCGCCCTGCGGATCGCGTCAAGGTCGCCATCGCGAATGTGGCGGCGGTCCTCGCGCAGGTGGATGGTGATGCCATCGGCCCCGGCGGCCTCGGCAATCTCGGCGGCCCGGCGCGGGTCGGGATGGTTGCCACCGCGCGCATTACGCACCGTGGCCACATGGTCGATATTGACTCCGAGGCGCAGTCGCTCCGTCATCAGGCAAGCCCCCTCGATCCGGGTTTGACAGCGGGAATATCGGCCAGTTCCGGCGGCAGCGCGTCGGCCGGATAGTCGGGGAAGTCGACTTCCGCCAGCGACAGGAGCCGGCAGCCCACATCGGCGCGTCCGCCCGAACGGTCGATGATACAGGCCCCGCCCACGGTTTCACCGGGCAGGCCGTCCAGCGCCGCCACGGTTTCCCGGAAGGACAGGCCGGTGGTGACGATGTCCTCCATGATCAGCACACGGTCTGTCTCGCCGATCGCGAAACCGCGCCGGAACTGTAGCGTCCCGTCCACGCGTTCGGCGAAGACGGCGCGCGCACCGGCCTGGCGCGCCATCTCGTAACCCGGAATGATGCCGCCCACCGCCGGTCCGGCCACGACATCGATCGGTCCGAATGTGGCTGCCACCTTGGAGGCCAGCGCCGCACACAGTTTCTCGGACAGTTCGGGACGCGAAAACACGAGCGCCTTTTGCAGGAAGACCGGGCTCCGTCGTCCTGACGACAGGATGAAATGGCCCCTCAGCAGCGCACCGGCCGCCTCGAATGTCTCCAGGACCTCATCGGTGTTCATGCACGAAACTCCTCACGCAACCTTTCAGCCCTATCGACGACGGCAAGCGTGCGCAGGGCCGCCAGAATCTGGTTCAGGCGCCTGAGGTCCTCGATTTCGATCCCGAAGGTCAAGTCGATATAGTCGTGGCTGCGCTCGCCGGTGTGGAGATCGACAATGTTTCCATTGGCCTGGGCCACCGCCGAGCAGAGCGTCGCGAGCACGCCGCGCTTGTTGAACGCCGACACCCGGATCCGCGCCTTCGCCACGACATCGTGGCTGGCAAGTTCGGTCCAGCCGAGATCGACCCAGCGGTCCGGATGGGATTCGTATTTCTCAAGACGCGGGCAATCGATGGCATGGACCGATAGCCCGCGGCCCTTGACCCGGATCCCGATGATGCGGTCGCCGGGCACCGGGCTGCAGCACTCCTCCAGATGGACCGCGGTTCCCGGCGTCAGCCCTTCGCCCTCCACCGCCAGCGCGGCGAAGTCGTCATCAATGGGGCGCTTGTCGGTGGCCGGCAGGCGTTCCAGTTCGTGACCCGGAAACGCCGCATCGAGCACGTCATCGACATCAATGCGCGACTGGCCGAGCGCCTCGTGCATCGCATCGACACCACCCAGCCCCGTGGCGTGGGACACCCGGGCGAGGTCGACTTCGAGGGGATCGAAGCCGGCCGCGCGCAGGGCGCGCTCCAGCAGGTCCCGGCCCAGCTGGCGATAGGCGGCGGCGTCCTTCTGGCGGCGCAGCTTGCGCTGGGCGACGAGGGCCTTGTGGGTCACTGCAAGCCCTTCGGCCCCGCGCAGGGGCGCCGGCGTCTCGCCGCGCAGGATTTCCACAACGTCACCATTCTGCAGCACCGTGCGCAGTGAGCGCTGCTCGCCATTGATCCGTGCGCCGCTGCACGTATCCCCGATCCCGGTGTGCACCGCATAGGCAAAATCGAGCGGCATGGCGCCCGAGGGCAGTATGATCAGCCGGCCCTTGGGCGTGAACGCAAACACCACGTCGCGGTACATTTCGAGCTTGGCCTGCTCGAGATACTGCAGCGGATCCTCGCCATGCTCCATGATGTCGGCGAAGGTGCGCAGCGAGAACTCGGTGTTCAGGCCGGCATTCTCGGCGGCGGCGCGGTCAAAGCCATAGGCGGCATTCTTGTAGCGCCAGTGCGCCGCCACGCCGCGCTCGGCGATGTCGTGCATGTCCTCGGTGCGCATCTGGATTTCCACACGCCGGTTGCCGGCGGCGATCACGGTTGTGTGCAGCGACCTGTAGCCATTGGGCTTCGGCACGGAAATGAAATCGCGAAACCGGTCCGGCACGATCGCCCAAGCCTGGTGGATGATGCCGAGGGCGCGATAGCAATCGGCGGTGTCCCCCACGATGACGCGGAAGGCGAAAATGTCGGCGATCTCGCTGAAGGACTGGTTCTTGCGCTCCAGCTTGCGCCAGATCGAATAGGCCGATTTCCGGCGACCCAGTAAGCGGCAGCGCACACCGTGCCGATCCATCATCTCGCTCAGCCGGTCGCGGATCCGCTCCAGGTCGGCACCTGACTCAGCCTCCAGTTCATCCAGCCGCAGGATGATCGCCTTGCGCGCATCGGGAAAGAGCTCGGCAAAGGACAGCTCCTCCATATGGCTGGCATAGACCGCCAGGCCCACACGCCGGGCAAGGGGCGCGAAGATTTCCAGCGTCTCCCGGGCGATGCGGGCGCGCTTTTCCGGCTTCTTGAGGAAATGCAGCGTGCGGATATTGTGCAGACGGTCGGCGAGCTTGATCAGCAGGACCCGAACATCCTCGATCGTCGCCAGGATGAACTTCTGGAAGTTCTCCGCCTGCTTGGTCTCCTCGGAGCGGTATTCGAGCCGCGTGAGCTTGGTTACGCCATCGACAAGGTCGGCGACATCCCCGCCAAAGCGATCGGCAAGGTCGGCGAGGCTCACATCGGTGTCTTCCACCGTATCGTGCAGCAGCCCGGCGATGATGGTGGACTGGTCGAGTTTCAGGTCCGCCAGCAGGCCGGCCACGGCCACGGGGTGGGCGTAATAGGGATCGCCCGAAGCCCGCTTCTGGCTGCCATGTTTCTGAACCGCGAAGACATAGGCGGCGTTCAACGCATCCTCGTCGGCGTCGGGCTGGTAGGCCAGCACCTTGTCCACGAGTTCGTACTGCCGCAGGAAACCCGTGGTCTGTCGCGGCAAATCGGCGGAGTCGAAAATGCCTCCAGCGTCCGGGCCTGGAGGCATTCCCTTCGTGTTCGGTGCGATGTGTCCCTCGGCCATGGCGGGGACAATCCTTCTAGTAGCGGTCGTCGCGCGCGGACTCGATCTCTGCCTGGTAGGCCTTGAGGATGTCCTCCTCCGACGCCACCGGGGTTGCAGTCAGGGCCTTGGCGTCCTCCTCACGCTCCGATTCCTCGGTCGGCTGGACCTCCTGAAGGTTGGAGACATAGGATTCGCGCACGTCCTCCAACGCCACGCTGTCCTCGGCGATCTCGCGCAGCGCCACCACCGGATCCTTGTCATTGTCCCGGTCCACCGTCAGCGGCGACCCCTGGCGGATCATTCGCGCGCGATGGGCCGCGAGGAGCACGAGGTTGAAGCGATTGGGGACTTTTTCGATGCAGTCTTCGACTGTCACTCGGGCCATGAAGCTTTCTCCGTCAAACCTTCTGTTTAGCGCCCACCGGCGGGGGAATCAACCAGCCAGACTGCGCGCCGGACTGATAAAGCCATCCCAGAGCAGGTACAGCCGCCCGGCTTGCCCGCGCAGTCCGCGTGGTCTAATCGCTTCAGGCATTGTCACAACACTGACATTTTGGATCATGAATTGGAGGACATCATGGCATTCTACGCCTCAGAGCGCCTGGCGCTCTTCATTGACGGGGCCAATCTCTATTCCGCCGCCAAGGCGCTCGGCGTGGAGATCGATTACCGCAAGCTGCTGAACGAGTTCCGCGGCAAGGGCCGCCTCCTGCGCGCCTACTATTACACCGCCCTGCTTGACACCGAGGATTACTCCCCGATCCGCAAGCTGGTGGATTGGCTGCAGTATAATGGCTTCAACCTCGTCACCAAGACGGCGCGGGAGTTCACCGACCGCGAGGGGCGCCGCCGCATCAAGGGCAATATGGACGTGGAACTGACCGTGGACATCATGGAGATCACCAGCCATGTCGATCACATCGTGCTGTTCTCAGGTGACGGAGATTTCCTGCGCCTGGTGGAGGCCGTGAAGGCCAAGGGCGTGCGCGTATCGGTGGTCTCCACCATTGAAAGCTCCCCGCCCATGGCGTCCGACGAATTGCGCCGGGCCGCCGACAGCTTCATCGACCTTGCCGACCTTGCCGGTTCGGTCACGCGTCCGCGCCGCGAATACAACGATGACGACCGCGACAACTGACCCGGTTTCTCCCGAGGCGCCGCTGGACTGCGAATGGTGCCCGCGGCTTGTGGCCTATCGCAGGGACAATGCCGAAGCTCATCCGGACTGGTTCAACGCGCCGGTGCCGAGCTTCGGTGACGAGGAGGCCTGGCTGCTCATTGTGGGCCTCGCCCCGGGTGTCACGGGCGCCAACCGGACCGGACGGCCGTTCACAGGCGACCATGCCGGCGACCTGCTCTATGCGACGCTCGCCAGGTTCGGATTCTGCAAGGGCTGCTATGACCGACGCGCCGATGATGGGCTGGAACTGAAAGGCGCCATGATCACGAATGCGGTGCGCTGCGTACCACCAAAGAACAAGCCCGTCGGCGCGGAGATCAATGCCTGCCGGTCCTTCCTGCGGGCGCGCATCGACGCCCTGCCCTGCCTGCGCGCCATCATCACGCTCGGCAAGATCGCCCACGATTCCACCGTGCGTGCCCTCGGCGGACGGCCGCGCGACCACATTTTCGGCCACGGCGCGCATTCGGTCATCGACGGCAGGAACATCATCGCCAGCTATCACTGCTCTCGCTACAACACGCAGACGCGGCGCCTGACCCCGGAGATGTTCGAAGCCGTGTTCCGGCAGGCAGCGGACCTCTCCGGCTAGCCTTTTTCCCGCATCAGGCGGGCCTTGTCGCGCTGCCAGTCGCGATCCTTTTTCACATCGCGCTTGTCGGGCGCCTTGCGGCCCTTGGCGAGGCCGATGAGCAGCTTCGCAATGCCGGCATCGTTGAAGTAGAGCTTGAGAGGAATGAGTGTGCGGCCCTCGCGCTCCACAGACTGGCTGAGCCTTGCAATCTCGCGGGCATGGGCCAGCAGTTTCCGGCGGCGCTTGGGCTCATGATTGAACCGGTTGGCGCCGGCATAGGTGGGGATATCGGCATTGACCAGGACAAGCTCGCCATTCTCCACCGCCACATAGGACTCAGCGATGTTCGCCTTGCCCTCGCGCAGGGACTTCACCTCCGATCCCACCAGCACCATGCCGGTTTCCAGCGTGTCCTCGACCTCATAGTCGAAACGCGCGCGCCGGTTCTCCGCGACCAGACCATCCTTGCGCCCCTTGACGTGGGCCATCACACGGCCTCCCTGGCGCGCTTCAGCGCCGCATCGATTTTCTCCCGAACCGCCGCGTTCGGTCCGACCAGCGGCAGGCGCAGGTCGGGCTGGCAGAGGCCAAGCGTCGACAGGGCATACTTTGTCGGGCCGGGGCTCGGACTCATGAACAACGCCTTGTGCAGGTCGATAAGTTCAGACTCGATCCGGCGCGCCTCATTGAGGTCTCCCGACGCGACCGCGTTGTGCATCGCTGCAGTGGCCTTGGGCACGACATTGGCCGTGACGCTGATCGCCCCGACACCACCGGCGGCGAGGAAGGCGAGCGTCGTCGGGTCGTCGCCCGAAAGCTGACAGAATTCCGCGCCACAGAGATTGCGATGAAACGTGACACGCGACATGTCCCCGGTGGCGTCCTTTATGCCGACAATATTGGGATGCTCGGCCAGCCGCGCCACCGTGGCTGGCAGGATGTCGGAACTCGTGCGCGCGGGAACATTGTAGATCATGATCGGCAGCGCCACAGCCTCGGCAATGGCAAGGAAGTGCTGGTAGAGCCCTTCCTGATCCGGACGGTTGTAGTAGGGGCAGACCACCAGCGCCGCGTCGGCGCCTTCGGCCTTGGCAAACTCGACAAGCCCGATGGCCTCATGGGTGGCGTTGGATCCACATCCGGCGATGACCGGCACGCGTCCCCGGACCGTTTCGAGGCAGAGCGAAACCGCCCGCCGGTGCTCGGCATGGCTGAGCGTGGCCGATTCGCCGGTCGTTCCCACGGGCACCACGGCGGCCGAACCCCCGGCGACCTGTCGTTCGATGAGATCGCGATAGGCAGCTTCGTCAATGCTGTTGTCACGAAAGGGTGTTATGAGGGCCGGAATGGAGCCGTGAAACATGGAATCACACACGAGTCAGTGTAGTAGGACACAACCAGACGACACCTATGCACACTAGCTGGCCGTGACGTCCAGACTTGGACAGGAATTGCGTTGCGTATAAGCTTTCAGGCACGATCGGGCCGCAGGACGCAGACATGTTGAAAAATCTTTTCCTGAGCAGCGTCGCGGGCGCACTGCTGTGCGCTTCGGCCGGGGCGGCACTTCCCCCGGCGCCGAGCCAGAAGCCACCGGTGAACTACACCTCCAGGGTGGTCTCCACCCAGGATGCGGCGGTATTCCGCCTCGCCCTGCGCGCCGCCGAGGACAGCGACTGGCGCGAATTGCGCGCGCTGCAGGCACGGGCGCGCGACAGGTCGGTCGCCGATCTCATTCTCTGGCTGCGCGCGACCGCCGAACCCGATCCGAGTTTCGACACACTCGATCAGGCCCTGCAACAACTCTCCGACTGGCCACGCCGCAGCCGGATCATCGTTCGTGCCGAGGACGCCATCGGGGGCTCAACCCTGACGGCCGCCCAGCGCATCACCTGGCTTGAACGCCATGGGCCCATTACCGGTGACGGACAGGTGGCCCTCGGCCTGGCCTATCTGCGCACGGGCAACCGGGAAAAAGGCACGGGGCTGATCCGCGACGCTTGGCGCGGCGCGAGCCTCACACCCGCCCGGCGAAGGCTGATCCTGCGCGACCACCGCGACCTGCTCAGCCAGGATGACTTCCGGGCCCGCGCCGACTTCCTCGTCTGGATCGGATATTATTCCGAGGCACGCAGCCTGAAGCCCTACCTCACCAATGACTGGGACAGGCTGATCGATGCCCGCGTCGCCCTGGCGCGCCGCGAAGGCGGCGTGGATAACCGCGTGCGCGCCGTGCCGGACAGCCTGCAGGACCATCCCGGACTGATGTTCGAACGTGCGCGCTGGCGCCGCCGCGCCGGGCTCACCGACAGCGTCAATGAACTCCTCATACCCATTGACGGTGCTGACATACCCCTCGCCGGACGTGGCAGGCTTTGGGATGAGCGCCACCTCGCGCTGCGCCGGGCCCTGAAGGATGGTGATTTCATCACCGCCTATGCCCTGTCCACCACCCACGGCCTGGACAGGGGAATCGACTTCGCCAACGCGGAGTGGACTGCAGGCTGGCTGGCGCTGAGGCGTACCAACGAGGCTGGGCGCGCGCTGGAGCACTTCCTCACGCTCGAACAGGGCGTGTCCACCCCGATCAGCCTGTCGCGGGCCCGTTACTGGGCCGGGCGCGCCCTCGAGGCCACGGGCGACGATGAGACCGCGTTGTCCAGCTTCGGCGCGGCGGCGGAGTTTCCCTTCACCTATTATGGTCAGCTCGGCGCGGAAAAGACCGGAGAGGTCGAACTCGTTTTCCCGACCGTTTCCGAGATCGACGAGGAAACCCGGGAAGCTTTCGAGCGCAACCACCTTGTGCGCGTGGCACGCCTCCTCGGCGAGGCCGGCGAGGACCGGCTTTTCCGCACCTTCGTCCTTTTCATGGATGAGCAGCTGGAAACCGAGGCCGAGCACCAGCTCCTGTTTTCCATGGCGGACGAATACCAGATGCCCCATGTGGGCCTGCGCGGTGCAAAGGCGGGCCTGTCCAAGGGGATCGTGGCACCCGACGCCGCCTATCCCATTCTCGGTGTCCAGCCCATCAAGCCGTCCAATGTCGAGCAGGCCCTCGTCATGGCGCTGTCACGCCAGGAAAGCGAACTGAACCCGAAGGCCGTGTCTCGGGCGAATGCCCGCGGGCTCATGCAGCTCCTGCCGTCAACCGCCCGCCAGCAGGCGAGGCTGGAGGGCCTGCCCTACCGGACCTCCTGGCTCACCGATGATCCGGCCTACAACATCACCCTTGGCGCGGCACACCTTGATGACCTCCTGGAGCGTTTCAACGGGTCCTATATCCTGACCATCGCGGCCTATAATGCCGGGGCCAGTCGGCCCGACCGCTGGATCCGGGAATATGGCGACCCGCGGGGCGGACGTGTCGATCCGATCGACTGGGTGGAAACCATCCCCTTCAGCGAGACCCGCAATTATGTCCAGCGCGTGCTGGAGAATTTGCAGGTCTACCGCCAGCGCCTCACCGGGGCGCCCGTGGACATCCGCCTGAGCGAGGACCTGGAACGCGGTTATCCGGAATGACCGGAAAGGATCCGGGCGAACATGTCCGGATCCACATTGCCGCCGGTCAGGACAACCCCGACGCGCCTGCCCTGCCATTCCGCCTGCTTGCGGGCAAGCAGCGCGGCCAGCGCCGCCGCGCCGCCGGGCTCGACGACAAGCTTGAGTTCACGGAAAGCCGCGCGCATGGCTTCGCAGACTTCGAGGTCGCTCACCGTCGCCACATCAGCCAGCCGCTGGCGGTTGATCGCGAAGGTCAGCGCCCCGGGTGACGGGCTGAGCAGCGCGTCGCAGATCGACTTTGCCCCGGCCCGATTGCCTTCGCGCACGCCGGACCGGAGCGAGCGGCGGTGATCGTCGAATTCAGCGGGTTCAGCCCCCCAGATCCGTGTGGCCGGCGACAGCGCACCGAAGGCCAGCGCGATCCCGGCGATCAGCCCGCCGCCACCCACACAGCAGACGAGGTGATCGAGCCCGGCGCCCGCGGCGTCCAGATCGGCGGCGAATTCCAGCCCTACAGTGCCCTGTCCGGCGATGATGAAGGGATCATCGAAGGAGGGCACGAGCGTGCGCCCCTCCTGCGCGGCGATCTCTCCGGCAATCTCCTCGCGGCTCTCGCTCCAGCGGTCATAGGCGACAATTTCGGCACCGTCGGCGAGAACCCGGTCCCGCTTCACCGCCGGGGCGTCGGACGGCATGACGATCTTCGCCGATGTTCCGAGCACGCGCGCAGCGCGTGCCACGCCCTGGGCATGGTTGCCGGAGGAAAAGGCAACGACGCCGCGTGCGCGCGCGTCCGTTGAGAGCGCCAGGAGCCGGTTTGCCGCGCCCCTGATCTTGAAGGAACCGGTCACCTGCAGGTTTTCGGGCTTGAAGAAAAGCTCAGCGCCTGCCCATTCGTCGAGCGCAGCCGATCTCAGAACAGGCGTCTCCCCAGCAAGCCCAGCTATCCGCCGGGCGGCCGCTTCGACATCGCCATGATCCGGCAGACGCTCCAAGACCCGTCAGCCTTCAGCGCAGGTCGTCGCTCCGGCCACGGGCAAGACCATGCTCCAACCATCCTCGCGGGTGAGGCGCAGGGAGCCGCCTTCGACGCGTGTGCCGGCCAGCGCCGTGCTCGCCAGGTCGATGCTCACGGCAAGCTCAAGCCCATAGGCCGGTGCGCTGTAGGTCTGCTCGGTGAAATGCTGGTCGATGACCGTTCCTTCGCCATCGGTGCGCACCAGTGTCACCGGCTCGCCATTCAGCTTCATCAGCCCGGTTCCGCCCGACGCCGTGGCGAAGAACACGAAGCGCTTGGTCGGCTTCGCCGCAAACAGGAAAAGTCCGCATTCGCCCGGGGCCAGTTCCTGGGCCGGCAAGGCGCCGATGTCGATCATGTCGCCTTCGGCGATCTCCACCGCATTGGCACGCTCCATGGCACGGGCCTCCGCCGCAGCCGAGCGGCTTCCGTCGGACGGGAACATGGCGCAGGCCCCGAGCAGGATTGGCAGAGCCGCAATCGCGAAGCGTTTCATATCGGTCATTCCCCTTGCTGGCCCTGCACATCGCCAGGACGGTCTTGCGGGCGGTTTCCATAACGATAGACAAAGGCCTCGCCATCGGGCTGGAAGCCAAGCTGCTGAACCGCCTGCCGGACCTTGGCATTCGGCGTTTGCACCCGAGCGTTCAGGTCAAAAATGCCGGTTTTGCCGTCAAAGACCAGGCGCGCGGATATCGTGTCCTCACTCGTCTGGGAGTCGATGACGACCACGATATCACCGCCCAGACATTCCACCGTCCCCACCATTTCCGGCCCGTTCCAGGCAAATCGCCCGCCAAGGGCCTCCAGCACATCGGTACGGATACGGCCCCGTCCCTGCCTGCAGGCGCGATTGCTGTCGATCTTGAGCAACAGGTTCTGGATCACGAGTTCCGATGGCACCTGCCTCAGGCGCGGCTCCAGGCGGCGCAGCTCCTGGACATTGATGCGCGCCCTCGGCAATTCGACCCCGACGCTGCGGTCTCCGGTCACCCTAAGTGTTCCGGTAGCCGTGCCCGTGGGCCCGCGCAAGCTCACATCATAGGTGAGGCTCATGCTGAAGAGGTCGCCGGGGCGCAGCCTGAAATCCACCGTGCCAATCGGCTGGCCCGCCACGACGCTGCCCGTCATCCGGCCCGACCAGACGCTGCCTGAAACCCTTTCATAGTAAAGGCCCTGGGCGGCGGGATTGACCCGATCAAGCACGAAGCGCGCCGGCACGTTGACGACAAGCGTGATGAGGAATGCCAGGAGGAAGGCGAGAATGAGGACTATCCGGCCCATCACGGCAGCCTAACAAGGTAGATATTGGCACTGACGGTCTGGTTGTCGGAGTTCTTTCGCAGGGTCGAATTGCCCCCGACCCTGACCCCGTAATTGCGTTCCAGTTCGCCAAGCCAGGCGTAGACCAATAGCGGCGGCGCGGCATCGAGAAACACATTCATGCCCTCATCGCCCGCCGGGACAAGCCGGGAAATCGTGAGACCGAAGCCTTCGGCCGTCCGCGTGATCACCGATTGCAGGGGCTGGCTCGCCGTCGGCGTCGCGCGCTCGACGACTGTATTTGCCTCGGCGCGCTGCACGGCTGCCAGATTGGCCAGGGCCGCGGCATGATCACGCTCCGCCCGCGCGCGGAAGCTTTCCGCCGGCAGCCAGGCGAACTGGTAGACAAGGACAAGCAGCGCAATGGCGCCGCCCACCATGAGGATCAGCTGCTCACGCGCGTCGCGGGCATTCCACCAGGCCTTCATGGCGCAAGCCTCATGGTGAAATTGCCCGCCCGGCGGCGACCGGCCTGTTGCGAACCGCCTTCCTCGAACACAACGCCGAGCGCCTCGACACGCTCCCGGAAGCCGGCGAAATCGTCATAGTCCGAGAAGAAGACACTCGATGTCATCTCGCCGCTGTCGGCATTGTAGCGGACAAAGTCGATCTCGAGTTCGGGATGGTCTTCCATGGCCGCCGCCAGCGCCGATGAAAGGACAAGAAAGGCCGGCTGGCCGCCACCGTCGGCCCCGGCCCGTTCCCGGATCTGGGCGCGCAGGTTTCGCACCTCGCCCACCTCGGGATAAAGCGCGCGGAACCGTCGCTCCGCTTCGGCCTCGATCTGTTCGGCCTGCTGCGACAAGCCGATTCCGGTGATGACATTCTGGCCGATCAGCAGCGCGACAAGCACGCCGGCGGCCGCAGCAAGGCTCCGCCAGGGCAGTCCCGTGCCGGCGCCGCCTTCGTGCCGGGTGCCGTAGTCGCCGCTCAGCAGAATCGGGCCCCATGCCCGGGCATTGGCGGCCATGGCGGCGCGAAGCTCATCGGTGCCAAGCGCCAGCCTGTCAGGCTCGAGGTCACGCTGGGCGATCAGCGCCTCGGCGAACTCGCCCGGCATGCCGGCATCAATGGCAGCGCCCCACTGGCCATCCCGGAGCAGCAGACGGTCCTCGAAGCTGGCCAGGCTGGCCCGCCCCTCCTGCACCGGAAGCAGGAGGTAATCGGGCACGATGGCCGTCATCGACAGGCCGGCTTCCTGAACCGCCCGTGTCCACTGGTCCATCAGCGCACGGCTTGTCACGAGGACTGTGCGAACGGGGTCGGTATCTGCGCGACGTTCCTCAGGCAAGAGCGCGAGGTGCAGTTCGTCAAGATCGCTCGCAAGGCGGTCTTCCACGGCGAAGGGGGCGGCCTCCCGGGCCTGGCGCTCGCTGCGCGCGGCGATGGCGATCGCGTGGGCCGTCACCTCGGTGCCTGGAACGACGATTATCACCTCGCCATCCGCACTGGCGGCCAGATCGAACAGGTCGCCGGCACAGCTCTCGCGCACGCGACCGCCGTCCGAGACGAACAGCCAGGTCAGCGGCGCCTGCGGCCCCGATCCGGCGAATGCAACGGTCACTCCACTCATTCAAGCGTCCCATAATGGCGCGAGACTGTGGTGATGTTCCCTGACGCACCAATTTGCAAGGTCGCACTGAGGTGAATGACAGCTTCGCGATACATCACCGTGACGTTCATGTCGTAATAATCCGAAACCAGCGCGATGCGGTTCTCGATACCGCTGTCCTCTCCAAGCCTGCCCTGGATCGCGGAAACGGCGAGCGCTTCCTCGAGCGTGGAAAAGCCGATTTCGGGCCGCTCGGCCAGCATTCGCTGCGCGGTGTCGACACCGATGTTTTCGCCGAGATAGGTCGCAAGCAGGGGCGCCTGCCACGGTCGCAGCGTGTTGATGTTGAGGATGCTGGCATCGACCGTGGGACGCGCGCAGACCAGCGGGCGCACAAGGTCATACATGTCGGCGTCGATGCCCTTCATAAGCTTCAGTTCGGAGACATCGGCCATGAGCTGGCCCGGCGTGCGGTATCCGGGACGCCGGGCGGTATAGAAGGGGTCCTCGGCTCCGCCGAAACCGGGCCGGGAATCGCTGTCGATCCAGTCGGTGATCACCACGGCCAGCTGCTCGGCCTCGTTGCGGGGCATTTCAGCAAGTTCCAGCATGCGGGAAAACTCGCGCTGCGCCTTGGCATTCGCGACGAAGCCGCCCTCCGCCTCGACGACGAGGCTGTTGAGATTGAAACAGTTCGCCCCGTCTCGCACGCGTCCCGCGATCGAGCCTTCGGGAATGGGATACTGCACCGGCGTACGCGTCCAGAGGTCGAGCGCCGGGAAGCGGTCGTCTAAGCCGTCCTCGCGCAGGTCACGGATCGTGCCGGCGGCCAGTTGCTCCGCACCGATGGCGTAGAGCCGCGCCTGGTCACGGGCGGCCACATTCATGGACAATCGCGTGGAAAAGCGCACGCTCTCCAGAAGCGCCATGGCCACCACCGACATGATCGCCACCATGACCAGCGCCGTGATCAGGGCGGTGCCGCGCTCGTGGCCGTCGGGCATGGGATGGTCTTTGCGTTGCGCCACGAAGTTACGGCCCCCCATTGACGAGGAACTTCATCTCCATGCGCCCGAGGCGGGGATGTTCGATCTCGATCGCCACGGCCAGCGGGATCTCATTGCCGCCCGAACGGCCCGAGGTCACCGCGTCCACCCATCCGCGCGCCACCAGGAACTCCACATCGAGCCGGGCAAGCTCATCGAGCAGGACCCGGTCGATGGGCGCGGTGTCGGGACCGCGGTCGGCATGGGTCCAGCCACGGCGGATCAGACGGTTCTCCTCGAAAACATATTCGACATATTCCAGCCGGCTCGCCGCGGCGCGGGGCCCGATCATCTCCCGTCCATTGGTGATGAAAGCCATGAGGCGGCCCTCATTGAAGCGCTCACCGGCCTCGAAGGCGGTCCGCGCAATCGTGCCGAAGGCATCGCGTGGCCGGCGGTCAACAAACTGGGACAGGTCGCGCTTGATCACCGCGCGCGCCAGTTCAAGCTCCCGGGTGTCCTCGCTCAGTCTCTCCACGCGGTCACGGGCGTTCGTCACGCTGGAGACGAGGCCCGTGCCCATGGCAGCGATGAGCGCCATGATGAAGGTCGCCACAAGCACCTCGACCAGGGTGAAGCCGTCTTCGTTCGCCGCGCTCATGGGGCCTCCCTGAAGGCCCGTCGCAACAAGCGGTTGCCGTTCGGCCGGTCATCGGGACCGAGTTCCTCCACCGTGACGATGACCTCCAGCACGAGCGGGTTCGTCGTCTCGTTAACCTGCCGGGAGACCGAAAACCGGCGCCGGCCCACCTCCATCACCTCATTGCGCGGTTCCAGCACCCTGCGGTCGACATCGATCACCGCCTCCACCATGGCATTGTCGGCCGCGATGGCCGACAGGGCGCGCCCCTCAATGGCCACCGCCGTGCGCGCCGTCTGGCCGGTGAGCTGCACGATGGCGATGGCGGCGATGGCGAAAATCGACAGCGCGACAAGCACTTCGATCAGGGTGAATCCGGCCTCGCCATGGGGATCGGTCGATCGCATCATTCGCCCACCATGGGATCGGCCACCCGGACCTCGCCACTCGCCGCGACGCTGAGCCGCCTGACGGCTTTCAGGCCGGCAATCTCCAGCTCGACCGGCGTCGCCTCGCCCACGGGCAGGAACACCAACAGGCGCTCCGGTTCGGGCGCGCGCGACGCTTGCCCCTGGGTGGCACGGCTGTCCGGGCGCGTCAGCGTCAGCCGCTCGGGCGTGCCATCGGGCAGGCGTGTGCGGCGAAACTCCAGGGCCTGCCAGGTCCCATTCCGGTAGCGTTCAAAGGCATAGGACTGGCCCGTCACCGTCCAGGCCGTGGCCTCGCCGGACAGGATGCTCTCGCGCGACAACAGTGTCAGGGCTTTGGCCAGTTCGTCGGCATGTTTCTCCGCCGGCGGCGCCTGGCGGCCGTTCTGCAGCACGATGACACCGACCATGAGCCCGATGATGAAGATCACCACCAGGAGTTCGACCAGCGTGAAGCCGGCCTCATGGGAGGTGTCCGGCCCGGCCTGCACGGCCTCAGCCCGCCAGTGTGTCGAGGTCGAGATCGGCGTCCATGTCTTCGCCACCGGGCTGGCCGTCGGCACCGAGGGAATAGATGCGGAAATCCCGTCCGCCATTGAACTCATAGATATAGTCGTTCTGCCAGGGGTCCTTTTGCAGGCGCGTGATCTGGCCGCTTTCGACAAGCGCCTGGAGGCCCTGTTCATTGGTCGGGCAGCGCCCCTGCTGCTCGCAGTAAAGGAACACCGCCTCCTCCAGCGTGGAGAGATCGGCCTGCACCTTGGTGATCCGGGCGCTGTCGGTGGTCCCGAGCACGCGCGGCGCAATCACGGCGGCCAGCAGCCCGATGATCAGGATCACGACGAGCAGTTCGATCAGCGTGACACCGGCTTCATTGCCGGGGTCACTGCGTCGTTTCGCGGTCTCGTTCAGCATGGCGGTTCACCTTTCCTGTCGCGGCGGGCGGAAGCGTGTCACCGCAGCGCCGCGCCCGTGTTCAATTCCATGATCGGCAGCATGATCGCAAGGATAATCACCAGCACAAGCCCCCCCATGATCACCGTGATCACGGGCTCCAGAAGGTTCAGCGCCACGGTCGATTTCGCCTCGAATTCCGCCTCGAGATGGTTGGCCCCGCGCTCGAACACCTCGCCCAGGCGCCCGCTAGACTCACCACCCGCGGCCATGTGCACGACAAGCGGGGGAAATTCCCCGGTCTGGGCCATGGCGGTGTTGAGCGCCCCGCCCTTCCGGACCGTCTCGGCCACCGCGTCGACGGCGTCGCGCAGGACAAGGTTCGATGTGGTCTCCCGCGCCGCGGCAATCGCGTCGAGCACCGGCGCGCCGGAGAGCGACAGCGCGGCAAACGTCCGGGAAAACCGGGCCGCAGACACGCTGCGCACCACGGGCCCGATCACCGGGAGGCCGAGGACGAAACGGTCCACACCGCGCTTGAAACTGTCCTGGGCCATGGCCCGGTTGAAGAGGACAAGGGCCACCACAAGGCCGCCAAGGATGAACAGGCCGTAGCGTTTCAGGAAGTCCGAGATCGCGATGACGATCTCGGTGATGAGCGGCAGCCCCTCGCCCATCCCGTCAAACTGTTCCACAATGGTCGGAACGACGAAGACCATGAGCCCGACAATCACGGCCATGGCAACGATAAGCAGGATCACCGGATAGACGAGCGCGGCGGTCACCTTCCGCTTCATGGCCTGGGATTTTTCCAGATTGTCGGCGAGGCGTTCCAACACGCTGCCAAGCGCCCCTGATCCCTCGCCCGCCCGCACGATGGCGCGGTAGAGCGGTGAGAAGGTCCTGGCTTCGGCGCGCATGGCGTTGGAGAGCGACTGGCCCTCAACGATGCCCGCGCGCACCGAGGCCAGTACCGCGCGCGTATTGGCGTCGCGGGCATTTGTGCCGACCGCGCCGACGGCTTCCTCGACCGGCGCGCCCGAACCGATCAGCAGCGCCAGCTGGCGCGTCATCAGCACCAGTTCATGGGACTTGATCCGTCGGCGGCTGCTGCCTGCGGCTTCGCCCTTGCGCGACTCCTTGACCGGGCTGA
>CAZXWB010000002.1:0-24589 GCA_964644395.1 uncultured Hyphomonadaceae bacterium
AGGTCCATGCGATATCCCTGACGGTTTCCGGAGCAAACCTGCCTCACGAGGATTAATCGAGTCTTTGGCATTCCCGCGTAGTCTGCCGCAACAGAGCGAGTGTAGCGTAGACGGAACCGCCCCAATGACCAGGATCATCGTCCAGATTCCCTGCCTCAACGAGGCGGAAACCCTGCCCCAGACCATTGCCGACATTCCCCGGCAGATCGATGGCGCCACATCGGTCGAGATCCTGATCATCGATGACGGCTCCAGCGACGGCACCGCCGATGTCGCCCGCGCCTGCGGGGCGGAGCATGTGCTGGTCAACCGTGGCAACAAGGGGCTGGCCTACAGCTTCCAGGCCGGCATCGACCACGCCCTGTCGCTCGGCGCCGACATCATTGTGAACACCGATGGCGACAACCAGTATCGCGGCGCCGACATCGCCCGGCTCGTCGCACCCATCCTTGCCGGGGAGGCCGATCTCGTCGTGGGCGACCGCGGCACCCGGGACATTGCGCATTTCTCGCCGCTGAAGAAGTTCCTGCAGCGCGCCGGAACGGGATTTGTCGGCCGGCTTGCCGGGGCCGACGTGGCCGATGCCGTCAGCGGCTTCCGCGCGATCACCGCCGATGCCGCCCGCAAGCTCACCGTGCGCTCGACCTTTTCCTACACCACCGAGACCCTGATCCAGGCGGGCAAGAAGAACCTCACCGTCAAGTCGGTACCGGTGCGCACCAATGCGGTGACGCGGCCGTCGCGGCTATTCCGTTCGATCCCGCAATTCCTGTTCCGTTCGGGGCGCACCATGCTGCGCGCCTGGGCCATGTATGAACCGCTGCGCATCTTTCTCGGAATCGGCCTTGTCCTCATGGCGCTCGGCGCGCTGCCCATCCTGCGCTTTGTCTGGCATTATTTCGCCGGTGACGGGGCCGGCATGATCCAGTCCCTCATCCTTGGCGGCGTGCTCTTTCTCATGGGCGGGCTGTCGGCCATGTTCGCACTCGTGGCCGATCTTGTCTCCTTCAACCGGCAGCTCGCCGAACTCACGCTGGAACGGGTGCGGCGCATCGAGAACCGGATGGGCCCTGCGGACCGTCGCTTCCCGGAAGCCGAAATTCGCCGGGAGCTCGAAGAGATCCGCTCGGCAACCGCCACACAGGCCGCCAAAAGCGCCTGAGCCCGGACACCTCAACCCAGAAGCGCGCCACCAATCCGGTCGGCCAGCAGGCGGCCCGCGGGCGTCAGCGCCAACCGGTCACCATCGCCGACCACCAGCCCGTTCTCCACGCAGTCCCGCCAGGCCGGTTCTGAAATCGCGGCTTCAAGCGCGGTTTCGACCCGCTTTCGGGAGATTCCGTGCGTGGGGCGCAGGCCCATCAGGAGCAATTCCTCGCCGGCGGCCCGCGGATCAAGGCGCTCCTGCCCTGACAGGCCGCGCGGCTGAGCGGCGTACTCATCCGGTCGCCGCCGTGCCAGTGTCGCCAGGCGCTGGCCGTCCACCGTCAGCCGGCCATGGGCGCCCGGCCCCACGCCGATCCAGTCGCCGCCGCGCCAGTAGATGAGATTGTGCCGCGAGCGAAACGCCTCGCCCCGGGCATGGTTGGAAATCTCATAGGCTGGCAGACCCCGACTTTCGCACAGGTCGCCGGTCAATTCATAAAGCGTGGCCTGGTCGTCGTCAGGCATGGGAATGAGGTCGCCGCGCGCGGCCCGTCGGCCGAAGGCGGTGCGTTCCTCGATGGTAAGTTCATAGAGCGACAGGTGCGGTGCGCCAAGGGCGAGAACCTGTTCAAGTTCCTGCTTCCAGGCACTCGCCGACTGTCCCGGGCGGGCATAGATCAGGTCGACGGAGACGTTTTTGAAGTACGCCAGGGCGCCTTCGACAGCGCGCATGCCCTCGGCGGCGCTGTGGTCGCGACCGAGGAAGGACAACGCATCATCCGCGATGGACTGCAGGCCCACCGACAACCGGTTCACCCCCGCCGCCAGCCAGTCCGCCGGGGACCCGCGCAGGATATCGTTCGGATTCGCCTCCAGGGTGATTTCGCAGCTTGGAGAAAGCCCGAAGGCCGCCCCCGCTGCCGACACCAGCCGCTCCAGGTCCGATGGCGCCATCAGCGACGGCGTGCCGCCACCGAAATAGATGGAATCGAGCACCGGATGGGCAGGTAGACGGTCACGGTGCGCCCTGATATCGGCCAGGATGGCCGCGACCAGCGGGCCGGTTTCCCGGTCCTTGGCGGCATAGACATTGAAGTCGCAATAGGGGCAGATGCGCGCACAATAGGGCCAGTGCACATAGAGCCCGAAGCCGAATTCGGGTCCAAATGGCAGATCAGGCGGCAAACTCACGCGTTCAGCAGGGCGGTTTTGAGTTTGCCGAAGGCGTCGGCGCGGTGGCTCATGGCATGCTTGCGACCGGGATCCATCTCGCCAAAGGTCAGGTCCTCGCCATCGGCAATGAAGATCGGATCATAGCCGAAACCAAGTTCGCCGCGCGGCGGAAAGCTCACCCGGCCGCGCACCTCGCCTTCGAACACCCGCTCCTTTCCGTCCGGCCAGGCAAGCGCAAGGGCGCACACGAAACGCGCCGACGAATCGATGGCGCCCACATCCTCCATGGCCGCGCGCACCTTCTCCATGGCGCGACCGAAATCGCGGGGCTCGCCCGCCCAAATCGCCGAATGCACGCCTGGCATCCCGCCTATGGCAAACACTTCAAGCCCGGAATCATCCGACAGGGCCGGCAGCCCCGATGCCCCGGCCGCGGCATGGGCCTTGATCAGGGCATTTCCGGAAAAGGTCTGCTCGGTTTCGGCCGGTTCGGGCAGGTCCAGCTCGCCGGCGGCAACCACGTCGAAACCCAGCGGCTTGAGAAGGGCTTTCAGTTCACGCACCTTTCCACTGTTGTGGGTGGCCGCAACGATCCGGCCCGGCTGCAGCACCACACCCGTCTCTGACATGTCTTTCTCCTGCGCGAACGGGGTTCCCGTGACGCCTTTGTCACATTACTGTTTGTCGATATGGGTCTTTTTCGCTAAACGGTAAAGCCAGCATCGGATAATCTACCGAATCGAGTCGCGAGGACCAAATCTGAGCCCATGAGCGCCATCGCCCGCCAGCACCCCATCGCGAGAATCCTCAATATCGGGGTCCGGATCGTCCAGCTCTCGGCCTGGGCGTTCCTGGTCTTCGGCGCCGTCATGCTGGGGCTTGGCATCATCGCTGAGCTCTCCGGCGGAAGCCTGGAAATGCCCTTCGGACAGGCGCTCGTGGAGGGTGTTTCCCTTGGCGATTTCATCGTCGCATTCGCCGCAATGACGGTGATGCTGCCGGGCCTGATCTTCATCTGCGACCAGCTGAAGCGCATCCTCTCCACCCTGGCCGACGGCGAGCCGTTCGTCAGCGAAAATGCCCCGCGGCTCAAACGGATCGCCATCGCCGTGGCCCTGATGGAACTGGCGCGCATGGCCATCGCCGCAGGCGCCATGACCTTCCTCGAAGGCTCGTCCCACCGTCTGGGCATCAATCTTGCCGCCTGGATCGGCGTGGCCGTGCTCTTCGTTCTCTCCTCCGTCTTCGCCGAGGGCACGCGCCTTCGCGAAGAAGAGAAAATGACCATCTAGGAGAGACCATGGCCATCCGCGTGACACTCGACCGGGTCCTTCTCGACCGCCGCATGTCTCTCACCGAACTTTCCGAAAAGGTCGGCGTGACCCTCGCCAATCTGTCGATTCTCAAGACAGGCAAGGCGAAGGCGATCCGGTTTTCGACCCTCGAGGCGCTCTGCGAAGTGCTCGATTGCCAGCCGGGCGACCTGCTGGTGTTCGAGGACGAGGAAGAAGAGGTCAAGGCCGCCGAATAGGCCTGCGCGCGGCCTCACTCCGCCGGTGTCAGGCGCCGCAGAAACACGTAAAAAGCTCCTTCGCCACCATGCTTCTGGTGCGCCGTGGCAAAGCCCGAGACGTGCTGGCGCGCAATCGGTGTTTCCAGCCAGTCGCGAAAGCGTCGGCGGATCACGCCCTCTCCGGACCTGCCCTTGCCGGTGATGACAAGCACGCAGCGCGCGCCGGAGTGGCGCTGGCTGATGACAAAATCGAGCAGGGTGGATTCCGCGGAGGCCTGGCTGTGGCCATGCAGGTCCAGCCGGGCATGTATCGGCGCCTGGCCGCGGCGCACGCGTTTTTCGCGCCCCCTGTCAGCCGGCCGGGCCGGTCGGGGCTTCTCCTCACCGTCAGGCGCCATGGGGGAGGGAAGCTTCATCACATGACCGCCCGATTTCCGATCGCGCTGGCCCGGTTGCATCAGTTCGTCCATATCGAGGTCCGGCTCGAAGGTTTCCGCGCGCGGCTTCACCCCGCGCCGGGTCACGGCCCGCCAGGCCCGCTGCTCCCCAGGTGTCAGTTTCCGTCCCCCCATGCGTCAGCTCCCCGCAGAGCCTTGCATGATGCCAAGCGCCAGGTGACGCGGCAAGAGGACCCACATCCGGCCCGGCGTGTTGACCCGCGACGCCTGCGCACCGGCCGCCGCCCCGGTTCCGAAATAGATGTCGCCGCGTACCGGTCCCTGGATGGCGCCGCCAGTGTCCTGGGCCACCATGAGACCACTGAAGGGCAGCGGATCGGTGGTTTCGGCGTCAGGGTCGGGAAATGCCGTCTCGACCCAGACGGGGATGCCCAGCGCGTGAAGGCGCGTGTCCACGGCGAGCGATCCCCAGGGCGTCAGAGGCACACCCATGGCGCCCTTCGGGCCGCTGGCCGGGTCATCGATCGGCTCGGCCTTGAAGAAGACGTAGCGCGGATTGGCGTTCATGGCCGCACGCAGCTCCGGCGCGCTCGCCGCCGCCATCCAGGCCTTGATCCCCTTCATGCCCATTTCGCTGCGGCTGATCTCGCCGCGCCGGTAAAGCCAGTTGGCGATCCCCCGGAACTCCTGGGCATTATGGGCAGCAAAGGCGGCGCGTATCACACGGCCGTCGGGAAAGACGAGCCGGCCAGAACCCTGGATCTGAAGGAAAAACAGATCCTCCGGCCGGGCATAGGCGAGGGCTGGCAGGCGCGCAATATCAATCTCGGCGCGCGCCGGATAGGGGCGAGTGCGACCGTGAGGCAGTCTTTGCAGTGTGCGCCGCGGGCCGTCACGCACAAGATCGTTCGGCACTCCCGGCACTGGTTCGGTAAACCGCCCCACCGGACGGGTACGGGCCTCGATCTCCGGCTCGAAATAGCCGGTGAAACGGTTGCGTGCATCGGGAACGACTTCCAAGGGCAGGAGGGTTTCGGCGATGACTGCGAGGCCCGCTTCATAGTCTTTCGCCTCCGCCAGGCCGTTGCAGACATCGGCCCAGTCTCCAACCCGCCCGGCATAGTCCGCCACCTCGCTGACCGGCGCATCCGGGTCACGTGCCTGCCAGCGTGTACAGGATTGCCGCAGGCCATGAAGCCCCGCATCGCCATTATTGCCGGGCCAGCCCACGAGCCGGGTCACGGGACTCTCAACCGACAGATCGGCGCTCGCGCGAAGCTCGGCCGTTGCGGTAGGGACTTCGGATTCAGGCGATGTGTTCGATGAGGTTGTGCAAGCACCCATCAGGGCGCAGATGGAGACAATCAGCCAGGCGTTGCGACGGCGGTCAGCTTCCAATTGGGGTCTCCGCTATCGACCGGTTTCTCGAAAGTCCAGATTTCCTTGGCGATTCGCACGCGGTCGCCATCGCCGAGCTCTGCATCGAACAAGACGTCCACCGACGCAACATTGCCGCGCAGTTCAGCCTCATCAATCTCGGCCGAACGCAGGCGCAGGAGGGTTGGCGGCTGCGGACCGTCCTCGGTGCGCGCCTCCACGGCGGCCGACCATGTCGCGTAAACCTCCTCGTCCAGCAGCGGTTCCAGCGTTTTCAGGTCGCCCTCTGCGAAGGCATTCACGATCATTTCGTAGGCTGCCTTCGCTCCGGTGAGAAATTCACCTGGATGGAAGGATCGGTCGGCATTGTGGATGTCTTCGAGGCCGCCGGCGGCGGGCCCTGTGAAAACCGGGCGGCCAGACGCCTCCGTCCGGCCCGCATCGGATGCGGCAGGCTGTGCCTCGCCCGCGCGCCCGTCGCGACGCACTGGGCTCGGCTCGGCTTGGCCACGCTGACGGTTTTCAGGCGGACCATTGTCACTGCCAAGCGCCATGTAGAGCCGGCCCAGCACAAACAATGCAATGGCGCCCAAGATGAGGAGATCAATCACGTCACAAACCGTCGGAGTTGCTGCCACACCCTAATTGGGCGCTTTCACCAGAGAAGACAAGCCAAGCGTCGCGAGCTTGTGGTGGGGATCGGCGGGTGCTAGGCGCTCAGGGCATCCTTCTTTCCCGCTGAGAGTTGCCAGAGCACGCCCATGTCCGATCAAAATCCCGGTTCGTCCGGGTCGCAAGCGCCCGACGGAACCACGGGAGGACCGACCATCCGTGTCCTGTCCCAGTACATCAAGGATCTGTCATTCGAGAATCCCGCCGCCGGCACCCCTCTGATGAGCGAGAGCCCCGGCATCAATATCGGCGTGGACGTGAATGCGCGCGGTCATGCCGCGGGTGAAGGCGTCTTCGAAGTGGCCCTGCGCCTGTCGGCCCATGCGCGTTCGGAAACCGATGACCCAATGTTTGTCTGCGAGCTCATCTATGGCGGCATTTTCGAACTCAGTGGCGTGAGTGCCGAGGACGCCGAGGCCCTGTTGCTGATCGAATGCCCGCGCCTGCTTTTCCCCTTCGCTCGGGAATCCATGGCATCCATCACCCGCGACGGCGGGTTTCCGCCACTGATGATCGACCCGATCGACTTCATCGGCCTCTACCGCCAGAAAAAGGCACGGGACGCGAAGAGCCCTAGTGTTGAAGCGGACGAGTCCAGCGACAACGCGTCCTAACCGGCGTCTTTCAGCCAGATCGGGCCGTTTTCGCCGCCGAGGGTTTCGATAAAGGCTCGGTGGGCCTCAAGCGCCTCTGCGCCGAGGCGCTCGGGGAGCGGTTCGGGACGCTGGCGCGCAGGCTTGCGACCTGGGCCCGATTCGCCCGCGTCGCTCGCATCGAAGCTGAAAGAACGCGCACGCCCGCCGCGCAATTCCAGATAGACATCGGCCAGGAGCTGGGCGTCCAGCAGCGCCCCGTGGAGCGTACGCGCCTCCAGCGAAATGTTGAAACGCTTGCACAAGGCATCGAGCGAGGCCGGCGCGCCAGGATAGCGGTGCTTCGCCAGGGCCACAGTATCGACCCATCGCTCCTCCGGAACGATGTCGAGGCCGAGACGGGTCAGCTCCATATTCAGAAAGCCGCGGTCGAATTTTGCATTGTGCGCGACGATGATGCCATCGCCGAAGAAATCCATCAGCTCCCCGGCGATCTCGGCGAAGGGCGGCTTGTCGGCCAGCATCTCGTCGGTGATGCCGGTGACTTTGGTGGCGCCCTCGCGCATGGCGCGTCCGGGATTGATCAGGCGCCGCAGGGTCCGCCCCGTGGGCACGTGATTCTGCAGTTCCACGCAGCCGATCTCGACGATCCGGTCGCCCTTGTCGAAATCGAAACCCGTGGTTTCGGTGTCGAATGCTATTTCGCGCATGTCACTCCTGCCGGGCCGCCTGATTCGTCAGGAGCTCCACAATGGCAGCCACATGCGCCCGGGTGAAGTCGAAGCCGAAGGCCGTGGAAATGACGAAATCGGCTTTTGCACGCTTTTCCGCATCTGGCGTTTGCTTGGCGAGGATCGCCTCGAAACGCTCCGGTGTCATGCCTGGACGCGACAAGACGCGCTTGCGCTGGACATCACCGGGCGCGGTGACCACGGCGACCAGGTCGCAGGCCTTGTCACCGCCAGTTTCAAACAGGAGCGGAATATCGAGGAGCACGAAGGGTGCCGACCGGGCTTCGGCCGCCGCGCGGAATTGCTTCTGTGCCTCGGCGGCCAGGGGATGGACGATGGCTTCGAGGGCGGCCAGGGCTTCGGCCTTTCCGATCACGGCCTTGCGCAGGGCTTCGCGGTCAATCGCACCGCCCTTCACGACGCCGGGGAACATCTGTCCCACAGGTTCCACCGCCGCTCCGCCGGCTGCATAGAGCCGCGCCACCTCGGCGTCGGCGTCATAGACCGGGACGCCAGCCGCCGCGAACATAGCTGCCGTCGCCGACTTGCCCATGCCGATGGAGCCGGTGAGCCCGAGCACCATCATGATGACCTGCCCGCAATTGCGTCGCGTGCCCGACTCAGCCCCGCCTCGAGATCGGGCTCAAGGCCGAACCAGGTGCGAAAAGCCGCCCGGGCCTGGCCGACGAGCATGCCCAGGCCGTCGGTGGTGCACCAACCCGCCGCCTGTGCAGGTTCGAGATTGAGAGCGGCGGCACGCCCATAGCTGATGTCGAGCAGTGGGCGGCCCCGGCCCGCGGGCCAGGAAAAACCCTCTCCGGAATGGCCGGCCGAAACGGTGTTGACGACGAAATCAGCCGATTCCAGCACTTCTGGGAGCGATTCCAACCCTTCGGCGGCGCCCTTCGGACCGATGAGGCCGTCAATCAAGGTCTCGGCGCGTGACCGGGTCCGGTTCAGAACGGTGACGCTTTCGGCGCGCTCCGCCAGCACGACGGCGCAGGCCCGCGCAGCCCCTCCGGCGCCGATGAGAACCGCATGGCCGACGGTTTTCGCGCCGAGCAAGCCATCCATGGCGAGCGCAAAGCCCTCCACATCGGTGTTATCAGCGGCCCAGCTCCCGTCGGCGAAGCTCAGCGTGTTGGCCGCGTTCAGCTTCCGCGCCAGGGCTGACATCCTGTCGGCGGCGCGGCAGGCCATTTCCTTGTGCGGGGCGGTGACGTTCAGTCCGGCAAACCCTTTGGCCGCCAGTTGATCGAGCGCGGACCGGATGGCGTCGACATCGCCGCGGCTGTCAGGGACGTGAACCGCCTCATAAGTCGCATTGATCCGCAAGTCCCGCATCCAGGCGGCGTGAATCAGCGGCGAAAGTGATTGGGCGACGGGGTCGCCGATCACGGCATATTTCCGCGGAACCGTCACCAGTCGATTGCCTTTCTCGTGCGCAAATAGTCCAGCACCGGCAGGAGCGGCAGGCCGAGGATCGCGAAATAATCACCCTCGATCGCCGAGAACAGCCGGATTCCTTCCGCCTCCAGCTTGTAGGCACCGACGGTGGAGAGAACATCATCGCCCACCGCCGCCAGATATTCGGTGATCTCGGTGTCGGTCAGGTCGCGCATGGTCAGCCGGGGCCGTTCGAGGTGTCGCCAGACGATCTGCCCGTTCTCCGCGATCACGGTGGCGGTTTCCAGATGGTGCGCCTTGCCCCTGAGCCGCCCGAGGGTGGTTTGCGCAGCGGCGAGGTCGGGCGGCTTGTCGAACGCCGCCTGCCCGCAGGACATCATCTGGTCGCCACCAATGACGAGGCCGGCCTCGGCGGAAGAGACCTTGAGCGCCTTCAGCTCGGCGAGCCGCATGGCCTGGTCCCGGGGCGATACGCCCTCGCTGCGCATCGCGGCCTTCGCGCTGTCCTCGTCCACCCGAGACGGGATGGCGTCCACCGGCACGCCGGCGCCGCTTAGGAGCGCAGCACGACTCGCACTGCCCGATGCCAGCACGATTCTCATCTGCTCGTGCCGCCCCGTCGCGCCAGCTTGTTGAGGATGCTGGCAGCGGTTTCCTCTACCGAACGCCTGGACACATCAATGACATCCCAGTCATTCCGGGCATAGAGCCGGTTGGCCCAGGCGACTTCCTCCTTCACGCGGTCCTCGTCGGTGTAGTCGGTTTCGGTGTCCTCATTGATCGATTTCAGCCGCTGGCGGCGGATCTGGATCAGGCGTTCCACGGAAATCTTCAGGCCGATGATCAGCGGACCGTCCTTCAGCTCAAGGAGCTCCTTCGGCGGATCGATGCCCGGCACCAGGGGCACGTTGGCCGCCATGATCCCGCGATTGGCGAGATAGACGCAGGTCGGGGTCTTCGAGGTCCGGCTGACGCCCACCACGATGACATCGGCCTGCTTGAGGCGCGAATGGCCCTGGCCGTCATCATGGGCGAGGGCGAAATGGATGGCATCGATGCGCCGGAAATATTCCGCGTCCATGTCGTGCTGGGCGGCAACTCGCTCCGACGACGCCATGCCCAGGTGGCGCGAGAGCATGTGCACCGACGGATCAAGTACAGGCAGGATCGGGATCGAACGCTCGGCGCAGAAATCCTCCAGCCGGCGGCGCAGATCATGGTCGGAGACGGTGAACCAGACCACGCCGGGGGCCGACTCGATCTCGCGCAGGACCTTGTCGAGCTGGCGATCGGACCTCACGAGATAGTAATTGTGCTCCAGCGGCACCACATTGTCGAACTGGGCCGTTGCCGCGCGCATGACGGCGTTCAGTGTCTCTCCGGTGGAATCGGAGACAAGGTGGACGTTGAAGAAAATGCTCGGGCGCATGCGCTCTCCGCTGGTCAAGCGTCTCATTGGCCAAATGCACGCCTTTCGACAAGCCCTGTGGAGCGCTGTGGAGGATTTCTCCGTTCAGCCCTCCGCCCACAGACTGTTCACAGGCGCCAGAAATCCCTGCCGCCGAGTCTGCTTTTGTTTCACGCCAGGATGAAAACCCCTAATGGGGTATGAATGACCTCCGGGAATCAAGGGGCGCGCATTAACCATCCGTTAAGGATGAAACTGTGCAGGACTTGTGGACAAGGCCGGATTGGTCTTCAAGAGGGGCGTTGTCCGCCTCTCTCCGCGGACCCATCATCATCCGTCGTTCGAAATTCTCACTTCAAGGGGCGCCCGTGGCCGGACTTGCGAAGAAACCCATCCTTCAGGTTCTAGATGGAGAGGCCCTGCCAACCCCGCCGGTATGGCTGATGCGCCAGGCCGGACGCTACCTTCCGGAATACCGGGAATTGCGGGCCAGGGCGAAGAACTTCCTCGATTTCTGTTACACACCATCCCTGGCCACCGAAGTGACGCTGCAGCCGATCCGGCGGTATGGCTTTGACGGGGCGATCCTCTTCGCCGATATCCTGCTGATCCTTGATGCCATGGGGCTTGATGTTCAGTTCATCACCGGCACCGGGCCCGTGGTCGAGCAGGTCGAGAACGCCGACAAGCTTCGCCAGACGCCGCATGCCACGGTGACCGAGCGCTTGTCGCCGGTCTACGAGACCGTCCGCCGGGTGCGCGCCAGCCTGCCGGGTGAGACCACGCTGATCGGGTTTGCCGGTTCGCCCTGGACGGTGGGTCTTTATGCCATCGAAGGTCGGGGTGGGACCGACAAGTCGCTCGCCCGCGGCATGGCCCAGTCCGATCCGCAGCGCCTGTCGGACATCCTCGAAGCCATCGGCGACGCCACGGTGGGATACCTGACAGCGCAGGTGGAGGCCGGCGCCGAGGTACTCATGCTGTTTGACAGCTGGGCGGAGGGGCTCGCCGATGACGTGTTTCGGGAGATCATCATCGCGCCGACGCGTCGCCTGGTCGAGCAGTTGCGTGCCAATGGCGTCGATGTGCCGATCATTGGCTTCCCGCGCGGGGCCGGGCCCATGGTGGTGGAATATGTCAAGGATACCGGCGTGAACGCGCTCGGGCTCGACACGGCGGCTTCGCCGGACTTCATCAATGCAAGCCTGCCCAGGACCCTTCCGGTGCAGGGCCATCTCGATCCCCAGCTCCTGATCCATGGCGGTGATCGCATGGACGCCCGTGTACGCGCCCTTCGCGAGGCCTATGCGGGTCGCCCGCACATCTTCAATCTTGGCCACGGCATCACACCGAACGTGCCACCGGAGAACGTCGCGCGCATGCTGAGCGTCCTGCGGGAGAATGCCTGATGCAGGACTGGCTGCTCCAGAACTATGACTCGATCCGTGCCGCGCACTTGGTCTTCGTGATCGCCTGGATGGCGGCGCTGCTCATGATGCCGCGGCTCTACATCTACCAGATGTCCTCGGCTGAGGGGCAGCCGCTGTTCGATACAATGAGTTCGGCGACAGACCGCCTGCGCAGGATCATCATGAACCCGGCCATGGTGCTGACCTGGCTGTTCGGCATTCTCATGCTGGCGGCGAATTGGGACTATCTCATCGCCCAGCCTTGGATCCACATCAAGCTGACGGCGGTCATACTGATGAGCGGCATGCATGGCTGGCTGATCGGTCTGGGCCGGAAGGTGCGCGCCGGTGATGCGGGTGTCTCGGAAAAGGCGCTCAGGTTGCTGAACGAGTTGCCCTTCGTGCTCGCCATCATCGCCGTCATCGCCGTCGTGGTGCAGCCCTTTGCGCGCTGAGCGGGTCAAGTGCCAACCAAGCGGATGACATTCTCCTTGACCGGGAAGTCTGGTCCGTTCATATGTTACTAAAGCCGCGTCTGTTCCCCACAGTTTTCCGCGCGGACATTCGTCGACATACCAGAACCAATCGACGTGGAAGCCACCACACCCATGACCGACACTGACACGGAAGCGCAGGGCGCGACCCCCACCGAGCGCGTCACCCTCGCCGACCTGAAGGCAAAGAGCCCGACCGACCTCGTCTCCTATGCCGAGGGTGTGGGTGTCGAGAACGCGTCATCCATGCGCACCCAGGAATTGCTCTTCGCGATCCTCAAGGAACTCGCCGAACAGAATGTGGAGATCATCGGCGAAGGCGTCATGGAAGTCCTGCCAGACGGTTTCGGCTTCCTGCGGTCTCCGGAATCGAATTACCTCCCCGGTCCCGATGACATCTATGTCAGCCCGCAGCAGATCAAGCGCATGGGCCTGAAGACCGGCGACACGGTCGAGGGCGAGATCCGAGGGCCCCGTGACGGGGAGCGTTACTTCGCCCTGGTCAAGGTCACCCAGATCAATTTCGAGGAGCCGGCCCGCGCCCGTCACAAGGTCCATTTCGACAATCTCACACCGCTTTATCCCGACAAGCGCCTGCGTATGGAGACAGATGATCCCACGCGCAAGGACCGTTCGGGTCGCGTCATCGACATCGTCGCGCCTATCGGCAAGGGCCAGCGGGCCCTGATCGTGGCGCCTCCGCGGACCGGCAAGACCGTCTTGATGCAGAACATTGCCGCCTCGATCGAGGCCAATCATCCCGAATGTTACCTCATCGTCCTGTTGATCGATGAGCGCCCGGAAGAAGTGACCGACATGAAACGCTCGGTGAAGGGCGAGGTGGTCTCCTCGACCTTTGACGAGCCGGCTGCGCGCCACGTGGCCGTCGCCGAAATGGTGATCGAAAAGGCGAAACGGCTTTCGGAACATGGCCGCGACGTGGTGATCCTGCTCGACTCCATCACCCGCCTCGGCCGGGCCTACAACACCACCGTGCCGAGCTCGGGAAAGGTGCTCACCGGCGGTGTCGACGCCAATGCCCTGCAGCGTCCGAAACGCTTCTTCGGTGCGGCGCGCAACCTGGAAGAGGGCGGGTCGCTCACCATCATCGCCACGGCGCTGATCGATACCGGATCGCGCATGGACGAGGTGATCTTCGAGGAGTTCAAGGGTACCGGCAATTCCGAAATCGTGCTGGACCGCAAGGTCGCCGACAAGCGCACCTTCCCCGCCATGGACATCATGAAGTCCGGCACGCGGAAGGAAGAGCTCATCACCGACAAGGTGCAGCTGCAGAAGATTTACATTCTGCGCCGGATTCTAAACCCCATGGGCACGTCCGACGCGATCGATTTCCTGCTCGACAAGCTGCGTCAAACCAAGAACAACGACGATTTCTTCCAGTCCATGCAGAACTGAGGCGGTCCTGTGACGGGTGCGCGCGAAGACACCATCGTTGCGCTGGCCACCGGGCCCCTGCCGTCGGCGCTTGCCCTCGTCCGGGTGTCCGGCCCGTCTGCGCTCCGCGTGGTCCGGCAACTGCTGCGCACCAACCTGCCGGCGAGCCGGACCGCCGGGTTGCGCCGTCTGCAGGACTCCAACGCCATCCTGATCGATGAAGGCGTGGTCACCACCTTTCCCGGGCCGAACAGTTTCACGGGTGAGGACCTGGTCGAGCTGAGCGTCCATGGCGGGCCCGCGGTTGTCGACCATCTCCTTGATGCCCTGACCACCGAGGCCGGTGTGCGCCTCGCTGAACCCGGGGAGTTCACCCGCCGGGCCTTCGAGGCTGGACGGCTCGACCTCACCGAGGCCGAGGCGATCGCCGATATCGTGGCGGCGGAGACGCTGAGCCAGAAGTCCCAGGCGCTTGAACAATTGTCCGGGCGGCTGGCGCGCCACATCACCGACTTCCGGTCCGTCCTGCAGGAGGCCATGGCCGCGGTCGAAGTGATGATCGACTTCGCCGACGAGGGCGACGCGCCGGAGGACAATCGCGACCAGGTTGCCGTGCGGCTCAGTACGCTGTCGCAACGCATGCAGGACATACTCGATGACAACCGCGCTGGCGAACGCATCCGCGACGGGGTTAAGATCGCCATCATCGGCCCGCCCAATGCGGGCAAGTCGACCCTGCTCAATGCGCTGGCCGGCGAGGACGCTGCCATCGTCTCGACCCTTCCGGGCACGACCCGCGACGTGGTTTCGGTGCGCCTCGTCCTTGGCGGCGTGCCCGTCACGCTGCTCGACACGGCGGGCCTTAGGGAAACCGAGGACGCGATCGAGGCCGAAGGTGTCGGCCGGGCCAGGCGTGCGGCGGAAACCGCGGACCTGAAACTGCTCATTTTGCCGGCGGGCGAAGTGGCGCCGGAGCTGTTTGCGGACTGGACCAGTAATCCGGACGTCCTGGTGCTGAGATCCAAGGCTGACCTGTCTGCCGGGCGCGATACAGCCGGGCTCAGGCTGAGCGCGCTGACCGGCGAGAACATGGATGTCCTGAAACGGACCCTGGATGCCCGCGTGCGTGAGCTCGTTTCCGCGCGTGAGCCGGCCATCATCACGCGCCAGCGCCACCGGGAGGCCTTCGAAAACGCCCGCGATTCCGTTGACCGCGCGCATTCCGCGCTGGATGCAGGCCTTGAAATTGCGCTGGTGGCGGAGGACATAAGGGCGGCCGCGCAGCAGATGGAACGCCTGCTGGGCCGTATTGATGTGGAAGACGTGCTGGGCACCATCTTCAGCCGCTTCTGCATCGGGAAGTGACAGAGCGGAGCGGGTCCCGTGTTTCACGTGAAACGCATGGGACCGCAAGGAGACGGATGTGGACGCATTCGACGTGATCATCGTGGGTGGCGGGCATGCCGGCTGTGAGGCCGCTGCGGCCGCCGCGCGGATCGGCGCGCGCACGGCGCTCGTCACCCACAAGCGCGCGACGATTGGCGAAATGTCCTGCAATCCGGCGATCGGCGGCCTTGGCAAGGGCCATCTCGTGCGCGAGATTGATGCGCTTGACGGCATCATGGGCAGGATCGCAGATGCGTCCGGCATCCAGTTTCGTCTGCTCAATCGCTCCAAGGGAGCCGCCGTCCAGGGCCCGCGCGCCCAGATCGACCGCGCGCTCTATCGCCGGAACATGCAGTCTGAAATCCTCGCGACGGAAAACCTATCCGTCATAGAAGGCGGCGTGGAAGACCTGATCCTCGAGGGTGACCGCGTCGCCGGCGTGGTGCTGGCGGACGGGTCCGAAGTGCGGGGCCGGGCGGTCGTTGTGACAACGGGCACCTTCCTCAAGGGCGTCATCCATCTTGGAGACACGCGCACGCCAGCGGGCCGGATGGGCGAGAAGCCGGCGGTCGGGCTCAGCGACCGACTGTACGGCCTGGGTCTTCGCATGGGACGGCTGAAGACGGGAACACCGCCGCGGCTCGATGCAAAATCGATCGACTGGGACCGGCTGGAGATGCAGCCCACCGATGAGGACAAGGTGCCCTTTTCCCTGCTGACACGGGCCATCACCGTTCCCCAAGTCGCCTGCGGCATCACCTGGACCAATCCGAAGACCCACGAGATCATCGCGCAAAACATTAACCAGTCGGCGGTTTACTCCGGATCGATCAGCGGGCGCGGGCCGCGCTACTGCCCGTCCATCGAGGACAAGGTGCATCGTTTCGCCGACCGCGAGCGCCACCAGATTTTTCTGGAGCCCGAAGGTCTCACCAGCGACCTTGTCTATCCGAATGGAATTTCCTCCTCATTGCCGGCGGAGGTTCAGGAAAAATTTGTCCGAAGCATCGAGGGGCTTGAGCAAGTTCTGATCCGGCAGCACGGTTATGCCATAGAATATGATTTCGTTGATCCGAGGGAGTTGAGCCTCGGCCTTGAGGTGCGCGCACTGCCTGGGTTGTACCTTGCTGGCCAGATCAATGGCACGACGGGCTATGAGGAAGCCGCCGCCCAGGGCCTCGTCGCCGGGGCGAACGCCGCGAGGGCCGCACGCGGTGAAGATCCCATCAGCTTCTCCCGGTCGGACTCCTATATCGGCGTGATGATTGACGATCTCGTCTCGCGCGGCGTCACCGAGCCCTATCGCATGTTCACCTCGCGGGCGGAATTTCGCCTGAGCCTGCGGATCGACAATGCCGACCGGCGCCTGACCGGGCTCGGGAGAAACCTTGGCCTCGTCGGGGATGCGCGCTGGGCGGCATGGACCGATAAGCGCGCGCGGATCGAGGCTTCACGTGAAACACTGGAGCGGCTCAGCGCCACGCCGGCAAAGGCCGTGGCGGCCGGCATTTCGGTCAATCAGGACGGCCGCGCGCGGGCGGCCTTCGACCTCCTGTCCTATCCCGATGCGGACTGGGAAAAGCTTGTGGCCATCTGGCCCGAGCTCGACGCCATCGATGCGGCCACGCGGGACCAGCTCAGCATCGATGCAAAATACCACCAGTACATTGCACGCCAGGCCGCCGACGCCGCGGCGCTGAAGCGCGACGAGGGCATGGCCATTCCGCCGGACTTCGATTTCGCCGCCATTGGAAGCCTGTCCAACGAGGTCCGCGAGAAGCTGGTTTCCACCCAGCCGAAGACCCTCGCCCAGGCCTCCAGGATCGAGGGCATCACACCCGGCGCACTCACAGCGCTGCTCGCTGCGCTGAAGAAGGCGAAATCCGGCGCTTCGGACCAGGGCCAGCGCCGACATGCGTGACGCCGATGGCTTCGGCCCCGAGGAAGTGATCGCGGCCACGGGTGTTTCACGTGAAACAATTGAGCGCGTGGAGGAGATGGTCGCGCGCCTGCGCGAATGGTCGGGGCGGATGAATCTCGTGAGCCGGAGCCAGCTCGACTGCCTCTGGCGGCGCCATGTCTGGGACTCGCTTGCCCTGATCCCGCACCTCGGTGCAGCGCGGGAAATTCTCGACATAGGATCGGGATCTGGATTCCCGGCGGGTCCGGTCGGGTGCTGGATCGCGGCCGAAGGCCGGGGCGGGACCGTCACCATGGTCGAGCGCACGGGCAAGAAGGCCGATTATCTCCGGGCCGTCGCTGAAATCGCGCCCGACGTGTTTCACGTGAAACATTCCGGTGTCGAGGCGTTGCGTGGCTTAGGGGCCAGCTGCGTCACCGCGCGGGCTGTGGCACCATTGACACGTCTGGTCAGCCTCGCGCGTCCCTGGTTCGAAAACGGTGCATTCGGCCTCTTCCACAAGGGCCGAAACCATGCTGACGAGTTGACGGAAGCGTCGAGGCATTGGCAATTGGACTCTCAAGTTCTGCCGAATCGAGCGAACAGTGATGGTGTCATCTTGAGGATTGCCCTCGCCGAGTGAGCGGTTCGGGCCTGCAGGAGATTCCGAATCCATGACGAACATGCGCGTTTTCGCCGTCGCGAACCAGAAAGGCGGCGTCGGCAAGACCACCACCAGCATCAATCTCGGCACCGCGCTCGCCGCCGTGGGCCGTCGGGTCCTGGTCGTGGATTTCGATGCCCAGGGCAATGCCTCCACCGGTCTCGGCGTGCCGCGCCAGAAACGCGAGCTCACCAGTTACGATGTCATTGTCGATGGCGTGTCCCTGCGCGAGGCGGCGGTCCAGACCATCGTGCCGCGTCTCCACCTGGTCTCGGGTGATGAAAACCTCGCTGGCGTCGAGACCGAGCTTGCCGATGATCCCAAGCGCTCCTTCCGCCTGCGCCAGGCCGTGCGCGCGCTGAAGGAGACTTCCACGGGCGAGGATGATTATGACTATGTCCTGATCGACTGCCCGCCCTCGCTCTCGGCGCTCACCATCAATGCGATGACGGCGGCCGACGCGCTGCTTGTCCCGCTGCAGTGTGAGTTCCTGGCGCTGGAGGGGCTGTCACAACTCCTGAAGACCATCGAGCTCGTGCGGGGCGGCCTCAATCCCGCCCTCGACATCCAGGGCGTGGTCCTGACCATGTATGACCGCCGCAACAATCTCTCCGACCAGGTGGCCGACGAGGTCCGGGAGTTCTTCGGCGCGAAGGTCTACAACACCGTCATCCCGCGCAATGTCCGCCTGTCGGAAGCTCCATCCTTCGGCAAGCCGGCCCTGCTTTATGATTACCGCTGCCCCGGAAGCGAGGCCTATATCCGGCTCGCGTCGGAAGTCCTGCAGCGTGAGAAGGCACAGGCACCGGCATGAGCGAAAAATCCGAAGGCAAGGGCAAACCGAAACGGCTCGGCAAGGGATTGTCGGCCCTGATCGGCGACCTCGACGAGACCGAGAGTGTTTCACGTGTGCGGGAGGAAGACCTTCCCGGTCCCGTGAACGAGGTGGACATTTCCAACCTCAAGCCGAACCCCGGCCAGCCGCGCAAGACCTTCAGTGAAGCCGAACTGTCCGAGCTTGCTGAGTCGATCCGCCTGCGCGGCGTGCTCCAGCCCATCCTCGTGCGCCCGGACCCGAAGAAGGCCGGCAGCTTCCAGATAGTCGCCGGCGAGCGCCGCTTCAGGGCCGCACAGACGGCGGGGCTGAAATCGGTTCCGGTCATCATCAAGGAGATGGACGAACTCGAAGTGCTCGAGATCGCCATCATCGAGAACGTCCAGCGCCAGGACCTAAACCCGGTGGAGGAAGCCGAGGCCTATGGCCAGCTGATGAAGCGGTTCGGCCGGACACAGGAAGGGCTCGCCGAAAGCGTCGGCAAGTCCCGCGTCCACATCGCGAACACACTGCGGCTGCTGAAACTGCCCGAACACGCCCGTGAACTGCTGCGCGAGGGGAAGGTGTCGGCGGGTCACGCCCGAGCCGCGCTTTCCGCCCACGATCCCGACATGGTGCTGGACGCCGTGGTCGCGCGGAATCTGAGCGTGCGAGATACCGAAAAACTGGTCCGCCAGTCGGAAGCCGGCGGCGACAAGGCCGAGCGTCCCGGCGAGGCCGAAGAGAAGGATGTCGACACCCAGGCGCTGGAGGCCGACCTTGCCCGCAAGCTGGGGCTCGGCGTCGATATTCGCCACGGTGCGAAGGGCGGTGAGTTGCGAATCAAATACAAGAATCTTGAACAACTCGATGACATCTGCGCCCGCCTGTCGCGCGCCCGAACGGGCTGACTGTTCAAGGGACCGGTTGTCAGGTCCGCGCTGCCGCACTCAACTGAACGGCCAGACGTGACACGAGCGCCTCACCGAGATGACCGGCGGTGCGCAGGCGGGCTTCCGCATCGGCGATCAGCTGCAGGGCATTGGCGGCCCGGCGCGGGGGCCAGACCTTGAGCTGGCGCTCGAACTGGGGCCACGCCCAGTCAAACACGGGTGGCGATAGCGCGCGGCCAAAGCTCTTGGGGTTTTCGCCTGCGCCGATCCGGCCATGGGCCTCGAGCAGCCGGCCGAACTCACGGTCCAGCGCGCGGATCAAGCCAAAGGGCTGGGTGCCTGACACCAGCAGGCGGTCCAGCGTCGCGATGGTCGCGGCGGTGTCGCCGCCGGTCACCGCCCGGGTGAATTCGTGCAGGGCCGCGTCGGCCTCGACGGCGGAGAGCTTTTCGATATCAGCGCGCGTTAGTGGACGACCAAGCCCGTGGGCATAGAGGCACAGCTTCTCGATCTCGGCTTCGGCGAGGGAACGCTGGCCGGGCAGGGCGCCGGCGAGCGCCTCGAGGGCGTCATCCTCGATTTCCGCGCCGTCGGCCTTCAGCCTGTCCCGCGCCAGGTCGGCAATGTTGGCGGCGGTCCCTTCGGGCAGGTCGAGCACCACAGCGGCGTCGAGATCGGCAATGAATTTCCGCAAGCTTGAGCTTTTCTTCAGCTTGCCCGCCAGCAGGACGAAGGGGTTGTGGTCGGCGCCCGCGCCGTCGCGCACGGCGCGAAGACCCTTCTGGATGGCTTGGGACAGGCGCTCATTTGGCAGGCGAAAAAAGAGAAGCGGCGAGGGACCGATCAGGGGACGGGAAAGAAGCGTATCTGCCAGTAGTCCTGGAGACTTCACCGTGTCCTCATCGAGGCGCTGGCGCTCCAGCCGTTCGCCATCGAGATTGAAACCCGACACCAGGTCGGCCACCGCGGCATCCCCGAGGCCCGCATCATCGCTGCAAATCAGGAAGACCCGGTCACCGGCATCGGGCTTGCGCGCATATCGGACCGCCTTCTCGCCGCTTAACGTCTGCGCCATTTCTGTTAACCGGGCTCGGCGTTCCGAGCCTTCATTCGAAGGTCTGTCGCAATCCTTTGGGCAATGAGCTGGGCGGCGCGTTCACGAGAGGCAATCTGCGCAGCGATGTCACCATAGGCTTCACCAGGCACGTTGAAGCTGGAGTCTGCTTCGACACTACCGGTAAGTTTTCCACCATCATAATCCAGCCTGTAATCTGCTTGGGCACGCAGATCCGCACGTGTAGCGGCACCATCTGGTCGCAAAGGCAGGCGACGCAGGCCATCTTTGAGCTCAATGCTCAGCGATGCACCTGGCGGGATACCCGGCAAGCCGGCGGCAAGCTCGCGCCGTAGCGCCTTGCGAAGTTCGTATCCCGTGCGGCCGGAAATCGCGCTGACTTCGATGGCGCCGGCACTGGCCGGTGCGTCGGCGGTATAGACTGGCGAGAAGCCGCAGGCCGAAACAAGCGGCGCGGTCAGAGCGAGGGCGGCGAGGGCATGTTTCATATGACGATATTCACAATCCTGCCGGGAACCACAATGACTTTCTTGATCGTTGCATCGCCGATGAAGTTCCTGACATTCTCATGGTTGCGGGCACTGGTTTCGACGTCTTCCCGGGCAGCATCGGCGGCGATCCTGATCTCGGCGCGCCGCTTGCCGTTGACCTGCACCGGCAGCGTGATGAGGTCGTCCTTCATCAGCTCCGGGTCTGATGCGGGCCAGGCCTGCTCCGATGCGAGGTCGTCCTTGCTAAGCGCTTCCCAGCAGGATTCTGCCAGGTGCGGCATGAAGGGCACGAGGCAAAGCGTGAACATTTCCGCCCCCTCGCGCAGTGCCGCAGCGAAATCGTCGCCCGGCTGGCTGCGCGCCTTTCCGAGGGCATTCAGCCAGTCATACATGGTGGCGATACCGGAATTGAAGCGGAAACCGTCGATCGACTGGTTCACGGCATCGGCAGATTTGTGGCTCGTGCGGCGCACCGCCGTGGCGTCCTCGCCGAATTCGCTGGCCGGCCCGGCATTCGAGGCGGCCACATCGCCAATGAGGTTCCACACCCTCTGGACAAAACGCGCCGCACCTTCGACCCCGGCCTGGGTCCATTCCACATCGCGTTCCGGCGGGGAGTCCGACAGGACAAACCAGCGCGCCACGTCGGCGCCGTACTGGTCGAGGATGGCATCGCAGTCGATCACATTGCGCTTCGACTTCGACATCTTCTCCACCTGGCCGCGCTGCGCCGGCTCGCCCGTCGAGCTTTCGACCAGCTGACCGTCGCGCGTGTCGACCTGACCGGGAAACAGCCACTGGCCCGAGGCTGATTTGTAGGTCTCATGGGTCACCATGCCCTGTGTGAAGAGCCCGGCGAAGGGCTCGCGCCCGGTCATCTCCAGGAGGTCAGTGTCCTTCATGGCGCGGGTGAAGAAGCGCGCATAGAGCAGGTGTAGGACGGCGTGCTCCACGCCACCAATGTACTGGTCCACCGGCAGCCAGTAGGCGGCCTCCTCCTTCGCCACGGGTGCGTCGGCGTCCGGCCCGGCGAAGCGGGCGAAGTACCAGGAGCTGTCCATGAACGTGTCCATCGTGTCGGTCTCGCGCACCGCCTTGCCGCCACATTTCGGGCAGGTGCAGTGCTTCCAGGTCGGGTGATGGTCGAGCGGATTGCCCGGCTTGTCGAAGCTCACATCCTCGGGCAGGCGCACTGGTAGCTGGTCTGGGGGCACCGGCACCGAGCCACATGTCTCGCAATGGATCACGGGGATCGGGCAACCCCAGTAGCGCTGCCGGGAGATGCCCCAGTCGCGCAGGCGGAAATTCACCTTGGCTTCGCCGAGGCCGAGTTTCTCGATGCTCTCGATTGCGGCCGACTTGGCATCCTCGATGGATTTCCCGTCGAGGAACTCCGAATTGAAGATGGTGCCCGGGCCGGTAAAGGCCTCATCGCCGACCTCGAACCGCTCGGGATCCTCGCCTTTCGGCAAGACCACCGGGCGCACTTCCTGGCCGTATTTGCGCGCAAAGTCGAGGTCGCGCTGGTCATGGGCGGGGCAGGCGAAAATCGCGCCGGTGCCATAGCCCATGAGCACAAAATTCGCGATCCAGACCGGCAGCTTCCAGTCGCTGTCAAACGGGTGGGAGACCGTCAGGCCGGTGTCATAACCGACCTTCTCGGCCGTCTCGATGGCTTCTTCCGAAGTGCCGAGGGCAGCACATTCCTTCCGGAAGGCCTCGATTTCGGCATTGTCTTCGGCGAGCGCCTGGGTAAGCGGGTGGTCCGGCGACAGTGCCACGAAGCTTGCGCCATAGAGCGTATCGGGCCGGGTGGTGAACACCTCGATGCTGTCGGCCGTGACCCCGGCGGGCTTGTCGGCCAATGGAAAGCGCATCTGCAGGCCTTCGGAGCGCCCGATCCAGTTGGCCTGCATGGTGCGGACCTTGTCCGGCCAGCGCTCCAGCGTCTCTAGGCCGGCCAGGAGGTCGTCGCCATATTTCGTGATCGCCATGAACCACTGGACCAGGTCGCGCTGCTCCACCGGCGCGCCGGAGCGCCAACCCTTGCCGTCCACGACCTGTTCATTGGCCAGCACGGTCATGTCCACCGGATCCCAGTTCACGCGCGAGGATTTGCGGTAGACAAGCCCCGCCTCCCAGAGCTTCAGGAAGATCTCCTGCTGGCGGGCATAGTAATCCGGATCGCAGGTGGCGAACTCGCGCGACCAGTCCAGCGCGAGGCCCAGCCTGCCGAACTGCGCCTTCATGGCGGCGATGTTCTGGTCAGTCCATTCCTTGGGGTTCACGCCCCTTTCGAAGGCGGCGTTTTCCGCCGGCAGTCCGAACGCGTCCCAACCCATTGGGTGCAGGACGGCGTGCCCGGTCGCCCGCTTGTGGCGCGCCACCGCGTCGCCCATGGCGTAATTGCGCACATGGCCCATGTGCAGCTTACCCGAAGGATAGGGGAACATCTCAAGCACATAGGCTTTCGGTTTGCCACCAGCATCGGCGGCCGAGGGCGCGCGAAAGAGGTCGCGCTCTGCCCAGGCCGCCTGCCAGCGCTTTTCTTCGACGGAGGGATCGTAGCGGTCAGCCAAGGCCCGCATCTCCTGATTTCAAGGTTGTTACGGGCCAGCGGCCCTAGTCGAGTTCCGAGACGCGCAGCTGGCGGGCACGGTTCAGGATCTGGTTTTCCAGCTGCGGCCCGGTGTCCGGGTCAACCGTGCTGTCGACCCAGCTGCCGTTCTGTCGGGTCTGGCGGGACACCTGGACACTGAGACCATCGGCGCGCAGGCGCGTGTCGAGAATATAGACCGTAGCGCGGATCCGCTCATTCGGCAGGTCCTCATAGGTCTTCCAGTCGTAATTGATGATTCCGCCAACGGGATCGGCCTCACGAAGGGGCAGGAAGCTCATCGTGTCGAGCGATGCACGCCAGAGATAGGGGTTCACCCCGCCGGCCACCTCTTCCACCGCCGCCTGCTCGGCATTTCTGCCGCCGCAGGCTGCGAGCGACAGGACTGACAATCCGACAAGGGCGGCCGACACGAACGATTTCACCATGGACTCCCTTCCGGCTTTGCAGGCCGGCCTTCAATCTGAAAGATGTTGTTACCAACCGGCTGTATAGCATCTGAACTCCGGTGGGCCAGAGCAGATGTGCGCTGGGCAATGAAAGAGGTTTTCGTGACTTTGATCGAATTGAAGCGCTGGGCGGCTTGCGGCCTGATGGCCGCCAGCGCCGGCGGCGCCTTCGCCGAGGACGGCGGCACGGAGTGGGACGCTTGGACCTGGCGCCTTCAGACCGAGGCCAGCGTGGTCCTGTCGACAGGGACCAACCCCGGCGACGGCCTACCGGGCGGTGAAAACGTGCTGGCGGAGGCGGCCCTGACGGTGGCCGGCGACCGGGTGCTCGCCAATGGCGCCGAGATCGGGCTGCGGGGAACCCTGCGGGCCCAGCGGGACCATCCCGCGCGGCCCGGATTTGCCGGAGGTTTTGGGGCCGCGGGGGCCCCCGAGGCCGGGCTACAGTCCGGGCTGTCTGCGACGGGCGCGCCGCTGGATGTCACGGCCCGGCTACGCGCCGAGACGGCGTATGTGTATATCGATGGCGGTTATGGCGAGCTCACGCTGGGGCGCGACACCGGCGTGGCGGCCCGGTTCCG
>CAZXWB010000002.1:24689-35460 GCA_964644395.1 uncultured Hyphomonadaceae bacterium
GATGTGGCTTACGAACTTGCTGCCAATATCTCCCGGCGGGTGGGACGTGATGGTCCGCGGTTGAGCGGGGGAGTATCTTACAGCCATGCCGCACGGGGCGGGGACCGGAACGTACCGTTTGGCGGGTCGGTGTCCACCAGCACGGCCAGTGCGCTGGCGGACTTCGACACCATCGCGTTCGGTCTGGCCTGGCTGTCGAGCGATGACGGCTTCGCGCAGGGGGATGGCTACCAGGCGCTTTCGGCGAGCCTGCGCCGGGACTGGGCGGACTGGTCGGGCTCGGCGGCGGTATCGGTCGCGCAGCAGCGCGGCCTTGACGGTTTCAGCGCGCGGCTCGGCGCCGGTCGTGCGGTGGGCGAGCGCATCGACCTGGCGATTGGCTGGCGATATGATGAGATCGAGAGCAGCGGTGCCGGGACGGCGCGTTCACATGGGCCTGTGATCGAAATCACACTGCGAAACTGAATTCGTCATCTGTCCCAATCTTAATCTTTGATTGAGGCCAATGTGACATTAGGGTAGTGATATGAAGCGCGCGAACAGTATAGCTCTGACGGCAGGACTCGCCCTGTTTGCCCCGTCGGCCCTGGCCCAGGCGGTTGAGGAGCTTGCGCCCGTGGAAATGCCGGCGGAGACAAGCGCCGACGCTAAGGGTGAGCCCGAATGGTTCCGCGAGTTTTCCTTCGCCTCCGATGCCGGGACGGAAATGCTCCTCACGCCTGGCTCCGAGGACAATTGGGGTCTGAGCTTCGGCTCCGGTGAGCGCTGGTCGATCACGGTGGATCGCAAGTCGCGGGACGCCCTGACCGAGATGGCGCCATTGCCGCGCGAGGAGTTTTCGGCCGGCGCCATGTTCCGCCTGACACCGCGATTCAGCTTCGGCGGCGAGGTTAAGGTGGGCGCCGATTCGCTCGACGTGGAAGAACTGTCGCTGAACGGTGAGGAAGAGGTTGAGGCCGGTATTCGCCTCCGCTCGGCGTTCAAGTTTTAGGGTCGTTCGCCGCTCCGAAGGCATCCGACAGCGACGACACGGCGGCAAATCCTGCTGTATTCGCGATTTTGAGCGCATTTTCATGCGTGACGCCGCCAAGGGCATACACCGCCAATCCGGTCTGCCGGCAGAGTTTGCGCAACCGTACGGCGCCCATGGCTGGGCCGGAGGTCGGGCTTGCCGATGGGAAAACCGTAGAGACCACTGCGGCATCGACGCCGGCGCTCGCAGCGCGTGCGAGCGCGGCGCGGGAGTGCGCAGAGGCGGTCATAAGGGGGAAACGCCCGCGCCAGAGGCGCGCATCGGGTAGACATGCCTCTGGCCAGTGGACGCCATCGGCCCCGACGTCGCGCGCGAGCCGGGGGTCAGCGGCAATCAGCAGGACAAGGCGCCGCCGTCTGGCGATCCGGGCCAGCAGGCCTGCCTGGCGGATCTGACCCTCCCGCCCGAAATGACGCAGGATGATTCCGGACCCCTTCGGCAGGGCGCCCGCCACGCCCAGGGGGTCCGGCGTGCGGGCCGGGTCGGTGAGGAAGAAAAAGCTGGGCAGGTGTCTGGGCAAATGGGTCGAAGCCCGTCGCGCGGCGAACCGGAACTTGCGTTGCCGGGCCTGCCGGTCCAGTTCAGTGCCCATGAGTGAGCCTCCAGAAAGTGTCGCCGGCCGCCGCGCCGAACTCCTGCACCGGATCGCCCAGCGGTGCCGCGCCGCCGGTCGCGACCCGGAAACTGTCACACTGACGGCCGTCAGCAAGCGCCAGCCCGAATCGCGTATCGATGAGGCGCTGGCTGCTGGCCACCGCGTCTTTGGCGAAAATCGCGTCCAGGAGGCCGAAAAACACTGGATTTCGCGCCGAAGCCGCCATTCTGACCTGAGGCTGCACCTGATCGGACCGCTGCAGACCAACAAGGCCGAGGACGCCGTGGCCCTTTTCGACGTGATCGAGGTGCTCGACCGTGACAAGCTGGCGGGTGCCCTCCGCAAGGCCATGGACAAGCTGGGCCGGTCGCCGGAGCTGCTGGTCCAGGTCAATACGGGCGAGGAAGCCCAGAAGGCCGGCATCGCGCCCAACGAACTGGACGGTTTCCTGGAGCGGTTGCGCGACGCCCATGGACTTTCTCCGGTGGGACTGATGTGTATTCCGCCGGTTGACGAGCCCGCCGGTCCGCATTTCGCCCTGCTGGCAAAACTCGCCGCACGCCACGGCCTGGGGCAACTCTCCATGGGAATGAGCGGCGATTTCGAAATGGCCATCGATTTCGGTGCCACCCATGTACGTGTGGGCTCTGCCTTCTTCGGCGAGCGACAGGCCTAGCCGATTTCGATGACCGCGCCCGGCCGGCAATGCGCCAGCAGGGTCAACAAGCCGTCGCGCTCAAGGGCCACGCAGCCTTCGGTGGGCGCGCGGTCGGGACGTGTCAGGTGCATGAAGATCGCGCTGCCGAGGCCCGGGACCGGGGGATCGTCATTGTGCCCGAGTTCGACGATCAGATCGTAGATATGGTCCTCGCGCCACAGCACCTCGTGGGATGCCGCAAAGGGCAGCGTCACGGGGCGGTTGTAGAGCGGATGGGCCGGGTCATCACACCAGCCATCGCGGGGCTTGAGGGGCACCCGGTCCAGCGCGGTCGCCGGCGGCAGCTCGCGGTCGGGGCGGTAGAACACACGCCGGAGCGGCCAGCGCCCGGCGGGGGTGGCGCCGTCGCCCTCGCGCTTTTCGGCCTCGGGCCTCACCCCGCCCTTTCCGAGCACGCAGGCGAGCGCCCGGCCGTCCGGCAGTTCCAGGCGTCCGGACGCGTCGACCCGGATGAGCAAATCCTCGGCAATCACGCCATTGTCTCCCTTTCGTGATCGGTCAGCCGGGCGAAGTGTTCGATTCTCTCTAGCATGATGCCTGTTAGCGGGGGATGAAGGACCCCAATTGCAGCGCTGTCACGATTTGTGACACTGTCTCGATCAACGTGGCGGGCCGGGCGCCCGGGAGGACGACAACATGACTGGCAAGACCCTTCTCCTCGTCGACGACGATGACGAGCTGCGCGAGGCGCTGGCCGAACAATTCCGGCTGCACGAGAACTTCAAGGTGATCGAGGCGCCGAACGCCACCGAAGGCATGAAGCTGGCCCTCGATGAGCGCGTCGACCTGATCCTGCTCGATGTGGACATGCCCGACATGGACGGGCGCGATGCCTGCCGGCTGATGCGCAAGCAAGGGGTCCGGGCCCCGGTGATGATGCTGACGGGCCAGGACAGCGATGCCGACAGCATTCTCGGGCTCGAAAGCGGTGCGAATGACTATGTCACCAAGCCTTTCAAGTTTTCCGTCCTGCTTGCCCGCGTGCGCGCCCACCTGCGTAGCTTTGAATCCTCCGAGGACGCCACCTTCCAACTTGGCCCCTACGAGTTCCACCCGGCCATGAAGCTGCTGGTCACTGGTGACGGGCGCAAGCTGCGCCTCACGGAAAAGGAGACCAACATTCTGAAATACCTCCAGCGCGCCGGTGGCCGGCCGGTGCCGCGCGACGAGCTGCTCTCCGAAGTGTGGGGCTACAATGCAGCGGTCACGACCCACACGCTGGAAACCCATGTCTATCGCCTGCGCCAGAAGATCGAGCCCGACCCGGGCGAGGCGCGAATCCTGATCACCGAACCGGGCGGCTACCGGCTCCAGTCCTGATGCCGGACAGCCGCAGCGCTTTACATCGCGCGCGTCTGCGCCACATGGATTTGTGGAGGAGCCGTCATGAGCCTGTACCGCAAACCCAGCGACCTGCCCGGCACGATCCCGGTGTTTCCCCTCACCGGAGCCATCCTGTTCCCGCGCTGGAACCTGCCGCTGAACTTCTTCGAGCCACGTTATCTCAACATGGTCGATGACGTGATGGCGGGCGACCGGCTGATCGGCATGGTGCAGCCCCAGCCCGAGGCGGTGGACCGGGCAGCCCCGCCGCTGGCCCCCGTCGGTTGCGTTGGCCGGGTGACGACATATTCCGAGACCGAGGATGGCCGCTATCTCGTGACGCTGACTGGGGTGTGCCGCTACCGGATCACCGAGGAATGCGATGTCCAGACGCCCTATCGCCAGGCGCGGGTGGACTTTGAACGCTTTGCGCACGACCTGACACCGGTGGGCGCCACGCAGCTTCCGAGCCGCGACGCGCTGATGACGGCCCTGACCGAATACCTGGAGCGCAACAGCCTGAAGGCCGACTGGGGCCAGGTCGACGACACGCCCATGGAAATGCTGGTCAATGCCCTGTGTGCGGGCTGTCCGTTCTCGCCGGTGGAGAAGCAGGCGCTGGTGGAGGCGGAGACGCTGAAGCATCGCGCCGAGGCCCTGATCGCGCTGCTGGAGATGGATGTGACCGGCGATGATGAGGGCTGGATGCAATGAACGCTGGCCAGAAGGCGCCCTCGGGTGTCGATCCCAAGCTTCTGGAACTGCTCATCTGCCCTGTGTCGCGGACAATGCTGGTCTATGACCGCGAGGCCGACGAACTGGTCTCCAAGAGGGCGGGGCTCGCCTATCCCATCCGCAATGGTGTTCCGGTCATGCGCGAGACCGAGGCCCGTGTGATCGAGCACTGACCGCGCGGGGCGCGGCGCAGACCGTCCTTCGTGCCGCAGGCCGCAAGGCTTGACGCCTGTCAAAGCCACCGATAACCGGACCGCCAAATAACGGGTCACCGGAGATCGGCATGGCGGACACTGCTTACCAGCGCGGCGAAATGGATATTTCCGACCAGAAGCACACCTGGGACGGGTTCATGAAGGGCTCTGCCATTGGTGGCCTGCTGACCCTCCTGATTGTCGGTTTCCTGACCTTCGTGTTCGCCATGGGTATGCACTGGGCCGTGGCGCTCGGTCTGACGCTGATCGCCGGTGTCGGGATCGGTTTCGCCATGAACCTCGGCACATCCTGGTTAGTGACCATGGGCGTGTTCGGGGTCATCGTGGTCATATCCCGCCTCTTGATGTGGATTTTCACCCTCCTCACCTGACCTCCTAACCGTTTAAGCCAGGCAGCGGGTCCTATCCGCAATCCCGGCAGAGGGATGCGGCGGGATCGTCTTTCAGGCGCTGGAGGCCAAGGGCCCGACCGCAACTTGTGCAATAACCGTAATTCCCCCGGACCATTCGGCTGAGTGCGGCGTCTATGCGTGCGAGTTGCTGCTGACTGGCGGCGTCATCGCTTCGCCCGCGGCAGAGCAGGCCCCTGGCCGCACCCGCGCGCCGGAGCTCGGCGAGCTCCTGCTTCAGTGTGTCGATCCGTCGACGCATCAGGACGCGTGAGTTCTCCATGGGTCGAGCGTGCGGCGCAAAGCGTGGGCTGGCAAGGGGAAAAACCGGGTTCCGGCCCGGTGGAAGATTTATTCCTTGAAACATCCTATCGTTTTTCGATATCAAACTCGGTAGTCTTTCGGGAGGAAAGCCATTGCATCCCCATCCCCTTGCCCTTGAGGGCGCAACCAAGCGCTTCGGGGGCTTCGTTGCCGTCGACGCCATGAGCTTTCAGGTCCCGAGCGGCGGGATTGTCGGCTTTCTGGGGCCGAACGGCGCCGGCAAGTCCACCAGCCTGCGCATGGCGTTGGGCGTGATCGCGCCGGATGAGGGCCGGGCGCGGCTGTTCGGCGAAAAGCCGAACCTCGAAAACCTGAAACGTGTGGGCTTTCTCCCCGAGGAGCGCGGCCTCTACAAGAAGATGAGCCCGCGCGCGACCATCGCCTATTTTGCCAGGCTAAAGGGCATGGGCGCTGCCGCGGCCAACCGTCGGGCCGACGAGTTGCTCGAGGCGGCCGGGCTCGGCATCTTCGCGCGCTCAAAGATCTCGAAGCTTTCCAAGGGCATGGCCCAGAAGGTGCAGATTCTCTCCACGCTGGCCCACGAACCGGAACTCCTGATCCTCGACGAGCCATTTTCCGGCCTCGACCCGGTGAACCAGACCGCCCTCGAGGAGCTCATCGTGGAGCAGCACAGGCGCGGGGCGACGATCCTTTTCTCCACGCATGTCATGGAGCATGCCGAACGGTTGTGCGAGCGCATCATCATGTGCGCGCGCGGCCGAAAGGTGCTCGACGGGACGCTGGAGGAGGCCTTTGCCACGCTGGGACGGGTGGCGCGGATTTCCCTCGGCAAGGATTTCGATCTGGCAAGCGCGCTGAAGCCGAAGGGCTTTGATGTGCTGCGCGAGGAGGGTGAGGGGCGCTGGTACAAGGTGGCGCTTCCCCATGGCGTCGACGCCCAGGAAGCCCTGCAGGCTGCGATCCAGTCCGGTGCGCCGATTGCCGGTTTCATGCCCGAACAACCGCGTTTGCGCGATGTTTTCGTCTCCCTCGTCGGCGAGGCCGATGCCCTGGCCCTTGCTGAATCCAACGCTGCCACGCCGGAGCCGGCCCATGCGTAACATCTACCTGATCGCCCGCCGGGACTTTCTCGGCTACGTCACGAGCTGGGGTTTCTGGCTTGGCATTCTCATGTTGCCGCTGATCATCGGCGCCTCGGCGATCCTGCCGCGCATGGTCGTGGAGAACCAGCCGACGCGTTATTACACGGTGATCGAGGAGGGGACGCTCTACAAGGATCTCATCGCCAATGTGCTGGAGGAGCGGCGCATCAATAATGTGCGCAACCAGCTCGACACGCTCAGGCAAAACCCGCCGGAGGGTTTCAATGTCGAAAGCGTTGACGCTTTCCGGGCCGCGGTTATCGAAGGCGCCGGCCTGCAGGAGGCCATCGACGGGATCGATCCGGGCGTGGTGCTTGATATCCCCGACGTGGACTGGATCCATGTCGCGCCGCCGACGAGCGATCCCGAGGCGCTGAACCGTTTCCTCCTCGGTGAGGAGACGCTTCCCGGAGACGGGCAACGCACGCTCTTTGCGGCCATCGTCGCGACCGAGGTTGCCAATGATGATGGCGAGCTCACACCCGTGCTTCTCTATCAGTCCAAGAACGTCACCAATCGCGATCTCTTGAGTGCCGTGGAAGCAGCGGCCAGGGATTCCGGTCGCGAAAGGGTTTACCAGGAGGCCGGCATCACCTCGCGCCAGGTCGAGGCCGCCGCCCAGACCGCGATTGACGTCCTGCCCCTGAAGATCGGTGCCACTGGGGAAGGTTCCACGGCGTCCATCGCCGACATGGCGCCCTTCTTCGCCGCCGCCGCCATCGTCTTCGTGCTCTGGTTCATGGTGTTCTCCATGGTGCAGTACCTGCTCGCCGGCACGATCGAGGAACGGGGCAACAAGATCTTCGACACGCTGCTGACGAGCGCCAATCTCAGGCAGCTCCTGATCGGCAAGTTGCTTGCAGTGTTTGCCCTGACGCTCACGCTCATGGGGTCATGGGCAGTGGTCTTCTTCGTCATATCGACGGCGGCAAACATCTCGGTGCCGGCGGTGGTCGGCGAGGTCCTGGGCGCCATGGCCGCCTCGGCCATCGAACCTGCCATACTGGTGCCCACCATCATCAGCTTTGTGCTCGGATACCTGATCTATGGCGCGCTTTTCCTGGCCCTCGGGTCGCTGTGCGAGACGGTGCAGGAAAGCCAGACACTGATCTCGCCGCTGCTCATCCTGCTGATGATCCCGCTCTTCATGCTGGTGATCGCGATCGAGAACCCATCTTCCCAGATCATGGCGGTCCTGTCCTGGGTGCCCTTCTTCACGCCCTTCCTCCTGATCCTGCGCCTGCCGAATGAATTGCCGTTCTGGGAGATTGCCGCCCTGATCGGCCTGATGGCCGCGACAACGGCGCTCATCCTCTGGGCGGCGATGAAGGTCTATAGGGCCGGTGCGGTGCACGGCGCAGGTGTCGACAGTGTCGGGCGCTGGTTCAAGTCGCTCATCCCGGGTATGGGGTCGGCGAAGCAGGCGGACTGAGCGTGAGGACGCGATGAAGGACACCGCGCAGCCGGACGCCGATGGCGCCGTCCCGGCGGGCCACAAGAATGAGACGGCGAACAAGCGCAAGCGCAAGCCACGCTCGCCCCTGGCAAAGCTCTTTCTCATCAAGCCCTTGGGCTATGTGAAGCTCTTCGCCTATTGCGTGCTGGTCGGGTTTGTCATGCTGGCCATCCGCTTCAACCCGGCCGATCCGGGCTTTGACGCTGGCACCGCCGTGCAGGATCTCTGGGCGAACACGATCGGCGCGGCGGGCTGGGCGGCGACCCATCTCTGGGAGCCGGCCCTCGCCGGGGCAACGGTGGTCCTGCCGATCTGGGTGATCTGGCGGCTTGTCACCATGCCGTTCAGAAGGTGAAGTTAACCCGTGCTTAAGACTGTCGCGCCAATCGGTTAACGACGGTAAACCGTTTGGCGGTTGTCGATTCGCGTTGAAGGCCAAGGTGACGAACCCATGAACATCACGCTGGAACAGGTTCCGATCATTGCGGCCACCGGGGCGTCGGCACTTGCCATCGCATCCTTCCTCTGGGCCGCAAGGGTCTCCTCCGGGGCCCGCGGCGCAGCCCGGCAGTATCGCGAGAAGATGGGCGCGCTGGAAGAGCAGCTGGCCCGCGCCGACAGTGTCTTTGGTGCCTATGCCGGCGTGGTGCTGATCTGGGAGGACAGCGATTTCGACCCGGAGATCGATGATCTGGGCGGCCCGCGGGTTTATGGATCGCCGCTGGCGCTGGCCGGCCTGCTGCGCTTCACCGACGAAGCCCTTGCCGAGGATCCGGCCATCCGTATTCTTGAGGGCCTGGCCGACCATGAGGCCCGCGATTCCTCGGGCCAGGACACGACACTGAGGGTCCGCCTGCACGAGCTGCGCAAGAACGGCGCGCCCTTCTCCCTCACCATCATCGGGCCGAACAACCGCCTCCTCGAGGCCGATGGCCGCACCGCCGGTGCCCGCGCGGTGGTCTGGATTACCGATGCGACGATCAAGAAGCTCGAGGAATCGGCGCAGCGGTCGCGCTTTGTCGAGGCCGAGCGCATTATTGCCGAAAATCCGCAGGCCTTCCTCAACATGATGGAGCGCGCGCCCTTTCCCGCCTGGCAGGTCTCCGGCATGGGCAAGATCAGCTGGGCCAACCCTGCCTATCTGAAGGCCGTTGAGGCCAAGGATGTCCGCCACGCCGTCGATCGCCAGATCATGATTTCGCAGGACATTTCCGCCCAGGCGCGCCGGACGGTTCAGGAGAACAGGGATCTCGACGAAATCCAGAGTGCCGTGGTGGAGGGCGAAAGCCGTGCGCTTCGGGTGCTGAGCTTTCCGCTCGCCGGCGGGGCCGGCGCGATGGCCTTCGACGTGACCGAACAGGACATGGCCAGGCGCGAACTCAAGCGCCACGTGAAGGCCCATGAAGAGACGCTGAACCACGTCCAGGACGGCATCGCGATCTTCTCCCGCGAGCGCAAGCTCGTTTATCACAACCGCGCCTTTGCCGAGATCTGGGGCCTGGAGGAAAGCTATCTCATCACCCAGCCCTCCCATGGCCAGATCCTCGACCAGCTGCGATCGGACCGGAAACTGCCGACTCAGAAGGACTATGCCACCTGGCGGGCGGAGGAGCTGTCGCGTTACCAGGACCTGCCATCGGCCCATGACCAGGACCATTGGAACCTGCCCGACGGGCGCACCGTGTCCATCACCCGCCAGCGCCACCCCCTCGGCGGCCTGCTGCTGATCTTCCGTGACCTGACCTCCGAGATCGACCTTGAAACACGTTTCAATGCCCTGAACCGGACCCAGACCGCCGCGCTCAACAATCTGCATGAGGCTGTCGCGGTGTTCAGCCAGTCGGCCAATCTCACCCTCTCCAATGACGCTTTCAAGCGGCTCTGGCAGCTCGATGATGGCCAGATCGCCAACGGGCCGGACTTCAATGCCCTGGTCGAGGCGCTTTCGCCGATGTTCCATGACCGTGAGGTCTGGAAACAGATCCGCGCCCGCATCACCGATCCCTCGCCCGATGCCCGCCAGGAAACCACCGGCGAGATGCAGCGCTCCGATGGCTCGATCCTGACCTACCTGACCCAGCCCCTGCCCGACGGCAACACGCTGATCGCCTTTGCCGACGTCACCGCGACGCGCCGGGTGGAAACCGCGCTGCGCGAGCGCGCGGAGGCGTTCGAGACCGCCGACCGGCTGAAGACCGAGTTCGTGCGCAACGTGTCCTACCAGTTGCGCTCGCCGCTCACCACGATCATGGGCTATGCGGAATTCCTGGAAAGCAAGCGCCATGGCGAGCTGAACGAGCGTCAGAACGAGTTCGTCACCTCGATCCTCACCGCGTCTGATCATCTCAACAAGCTGATCGAGAACATTCTCGACCTCGCCCTCATCGAGGCGGGTCGGATGGACCTCGAACTCTCGGACCTCGACATATCCCGCATTGTCGAGGATTCCGTGGAAATGGTCGTCTCCAAGGCGGCCGACACCCAGATCACCGTGCGATCGGAACTCGGCGAGAATGTCGGCTCCATCCGCGCCGACGAGAAGCGCATCCGCCAGGTCCTGTTCAACCTCGTCTCCAACGCCCTGCGCTTCACCGATCCGGGCGGCGAGGTGGTGATCTCGGCGGAGCGGGCCGGCGACATGGTGCGCCTGAAAGTGTCCGACACGGGCCGCGGAATCGATGCCGAATCGCAGGTGCAGAGCTGGGACAGCTTCCATTCCGGCGACAAGCGCGGCGCCGGCCTTGGCCTGTCGCTGGTCAAGCACTTCGTGGAGCTGCATGGCGGCGAGGTGATGCTGAAATCCGAACCCGGCCAGGGATCGGAGGTCATCTGCCTGCTGCCGGCAGTGGCACGCCCACGCATCCCCACCCCGGAGATCGG
>CAZXWB010000003.1:0-33768 GCA_964644395.1 uncultured Hyphomonadaceae bacterium
TGAGGATGGCATCGGCGAGCACGACGGCCTCATTCGGCAGGCCGAATTTCTCCGCACCGAACAGGACGCCGGTCTTTCCGGGCTCGCGCTTGAGCGCCGCGATGCCTTCGCCGGCGTCGAAGACCGGCTTCTCCATGCCGCGCGGGCGTGCGGTTGTGGCCAGCAGATAGTTCAGGTCGGCAATCGCCTGTTCCAGCGTCTCGAACACGGTGACATCCACCACGCCTTCAGGGATGGCGCCCGCGCTCATCGTTTCGGCCGCGGGATTGGGCCAGCCATCGCGAGGCGCAACGATGCGAAGATCTCTCAGCCCGAAATTGCCCATGACCCGGGCCGCAGAACCGATATTCTCGCCCAGTTGTGGCCCGACGAGGATGATGCTGGGGGCACGTGCTTGTATTTCGGCTTGTTCGACCATCTGCCGCCTTTTGACCTTTGCGTGGGCCCTGCTATAGCCGCCGCAAACAGTGCAGCAAGTGCGGAAGGGTGCACCCCATGGCGAAGATCAAGGTCGAAAACCCCATCGTGGAGATGGATGGCGACGAGATGACCCGGATCATCTGGCAGATGATCAAGGACCGGCTCATCCATCCCTATCTCGATTTGGACCTGAAGTATTTCGACCTCGGCATCGAGGCGCGCGACGCCACTGATGACCAGATCACCGTGGATGCCGCCAACGCCACCAAGGAATATGGCGTCGCGGTGAAGTGCGCGACCATCACTCCGGACGAGCAGCGGGTTGAGGAGTTCGGCCTGAAGAAGATGTGGCGCTCGCCCAATGGCACGATCCGCAACATTCTCGGCGGCGTCGTCTTCCGCGAGCCGATCGTGATTTCCAATGTGCCGCGCCTTGTGCCGGGCTGGACCCAGCCGGTCGTGGTCGGCCGCCATGCTTTCGGCGATCAGTACCGCGCGACTGACTTTCTGGTGCCGGGTGCCGGCAAGCTTACGATGAAGTTCGAGGCCGATGATGGCGAGGTGATCGAGCACGAGGTCTACCGCTTCGAGGAAGCCGGTATCACCATGGGCATGTACAATCTCGACAGCTCGATCCGCGATTTCGCCCGCGCCTGCCTGAATTACGGCCTGCAGCGCCAATGGCCGGTCTATCTGTCCACCAAGAACACGATCATGAAACAGTATGATGGCCGCTTCAAGGACATCTTCCAGGAGGTCTACGAGACCGAGTTCGAGGACCAGTTCAAGGAAGCCGGTGCCTGGTATGAGCACCGCCTGATCGACGACATGGTGGCGGCCTGCCTGAAATGGTCCGGCGGCTATGTCTGGGCGTGCAAGAATTATGATGGGGACGTGCAGTCCGACACGGTGGCGCAAGGGTATGGCTCGCTCGGCCTAATGACCTCGGTGCTCATGACGCCGGACGGCAAGACAGTCGAGGCCGAGGCCGCCCACGGCACCGTGACGCGCCACTACCGCAATCACCAGAAGGGCGAGGCGACCTCCACCAATTCCATCGCGTCGATCTATGCCTGGACCCGGGGACTCGGCCATCGCGGTCGCATGGACGGGACGCCGGAAGTCCAGAAATTCGCGGAGCTGCTGGAAAAGACCGTCGTGGAAACCGTCGAGGCCGGCCAGATGACGAAGGACCTCGCCCTTCTGATCGGCCCGGAACAGGACTGGCTCACCACCGAAGGCTTCCTCGAAGCCGTGGCGACCAATTTCGAAAGGGCGATGGCGTCGGCCTGATCGCCGGTACCTGAGGCAACCGGGCGCATAGCCGGGCAAACAAAATGCGACATTTACGCGGTGTCGCATCTTGCTCAGGAGCATGCGCCATGGATCCATGGTTCCTGACGGCCGCCGGGCTCAGTCTCGCGACGGCCCTTGTTCACGTCACTGCGGGCGGCCAGGAGGTTGCCAGGCCCCTTCTGGGCTCGACCGATATGGGGACCGTGCCGCGCCTGACGGCCTATTATTGCTGGCACATCACCTCGGTCGTCCTCGTCGCCATGGCGGGCGGGTTCGCCTGGGTCGGTTTCCACCCGTCCGATACCAGCCTTGCCATTGTGCTGACCGGTCTCGCGACGGCCTTCGCGGCCCTAAGCCTTGTCCTGGTCGTGGTGAACAAGCTCGGCCTGCTCGCCCTGCCACAGTGGATCTTTTTCGCCGCCATCTCATTACCGGCAATATTCGGTCTGTTGGCCTGACTTCAGTTCTGGCGCGGGCTGGCCGGGGCGATAATGCCGGCCGGATCGGTGGAGCCTGCCAGAAAAGATCGCGATTGCGCCCGCAAACCGCTTGGCGGTCCTCTCTGCCTCGTTCTAGCCTGCGCCCGTGACACTCACAGGAGGCCCGAGACTATGACCGATACCAAGCCAGGCTTTGCCACCCGCGCCGTCCATGCCGGTGCTGAGCCCGATCCGAGCACGGGTTCGCGCGCCCAGCCCATCCACCAGACCACGAGCTTTGTGTTCCGCGACGCCGAGCACGCCGCCAACCTTTTCGCCCTGAAGGAGTTCGGCGACATCTATTCGCGCATCGGCAACCCCACCGTCTCGGCGCTGGAGGCCCGCATCGCCGACCTGCACGGCGGCACCATGGGCGTGGCCACAGGTTCCGGCCATGCCGCCCAGATCCTGGCGCTGCACGTGCTGATGGAGCCCGGCACCAACATCGTCGCGGCGAAGCAACTCTATGGCGGCTCGATCAACCAGTTCTCCCACGCCATAAAGAAGTTCGGCTGGGAGGTGCGCTGGGCCGATATTGACGACGTGGCCAGTTTCGAGGCGGCGATCGATGGCCAGACCCGTGCGGTGTTCACCGAAAGCCTTGCCAATCCGGGTGGCCTCGTCACCGACATGGAGGCCGTCGCGCAGATCGCCCATACCGCCGGCGTGCCCTTTTTGGTCGACAACACCATGGCCTCTCCCGCACTCTGCCGGCCGCTGGAACACGGCGCCGACATTGTCCTGGAAAGCCTGACCAAGTTCATTGGCGGGCATGGCAATTCCATCGGCGGGATGCTGATTGATGGCGGGCGTTTCGACTGGCGGTCCCAGGCGGAAAAGTTCCCCACCCTGACCACGCCGCAGGCCTATTACAACGGCCTGAATTTCTCCGAGACCTTTTCCGCCATGCCCCTCGGGCCGGAGGGAGCAGCCGTTGATATCAGCTTCGCCATCGCCGCGCGCGCCTTCTCCCTGCGCGACCTCGGTCCGGCGCTTTCACCCTTCAACGCCTTCATGTTCATTACCGGCTGCGAGACGCTGCCGCTGCGCATGGACAAGCATTGCGAGAACGCGCTGGAGGTGGCCGAATGGCTGAAGGGCCGCAAGGAAGTGTCCTGGGTTCGCTATGCGGGCCTGCCGGCCGATCCCCACTATGAACGCGCGCTGAAATACCTGCCGAAGGGGGCCGGTGCGGTCTTCACCTTCGGCATGGAAGGCGGATACGAGGCGGGCAAGTCGTTGGTCGCGAACACGAAACTGTTCAGTCACCTGGCGAATATCGGCGACACGCGCTCCCTCATCATCCATCCGGCATCGACCACCCACAGCCAGCTCAGCGACGAACAGAAAACCGCCGCCGGCGCCGGGCCGGAGGTTGTGCGCCTCTCAGTGGGCATCGAGGACGCCGCCGACATCATCGCCGACCTCGAGCAGGCCCTGGAGGCCTGAAGAAGGCGCCGTCGGAAAAATATTTTTGTTTCTTCTTTGTTCTGCGGAACGCTTATGGTACACGTTCTAGGGAAGAGGGCTTGTGCCCGTGGGCCCATCCGGGTGAAATGAGGAGAATCGAATTATGGCAGCGAACCTGAAACTCGTTGAGAAGGAACCCGGCGTGGACAAGCAGAAAGCACTGGAAACCGCCCTCGGCCAGATCGAGCGCAATTTCGGCAAGGGCTCGGTGATGAAGCTGGGCTCCAACCAGACGCTCGACATCGAGGCGATCCCGACCGGGTCGCTGGGCCTCGACCTCGCGCTCGGTATTGGCGGCCTGCCCAAGGGTCGGATCATCGAGATCTACGGTCCCGAGAGCTCGGGCAAGACAACCCTGGCGCTGCATTGCATCGCCGAAGCGCAGAAAAACGGCGGCGTCTGTGCCTTTGTCGATGCCGAGCACGCCCTCGATCCGGTCTATGCCAACAAGCTGGGCGTGGATCTCGACGATCTCCTTGTGTCCCAGCCCGACACCGGCGAGCAGGCCCTGGAGATCACCGATACGCTGGTGCGATCGGGCGCGGTGGACGTGCTTGTTGTGGACTCCGTGGCCGCGCTCACGCCCCGGGCGGAACTGGAGGGGGAGATGGGCGATTCCCTTCCCGGTCTGCAGGCGAGGCTCATGAGCCAGGCCCTGCGCAAGCTGACGGGCTCGATTTCGAAGTCGAAATGCATGGTGATCTTCATCAACCAGATCCGCATGAAGATCGGCGTGATGTTCGGCTCTCCGGAGACCACGACCGGCGGCAATGCGCTGAAATTCTACTCCTCCGTGCGCCTCGACATTCGTCGCATCGGCCAGATCAAGGACCGTGATGAGGTCACCGGTAACCAGACACGGGTCAAGGTGGCCAAGAACAAGGTCGCCCCACCCTTCCGTGTGGTGGAGTTCGACATCATGTATGGCGAGGGCATTTCGAAGACCGGCGAGCTCATCGATCTCGGCGTGAAGGGTGAGATCATCGAGAAGTCGGGGTCGTGGTATGCCTATAATGGCGAAAAAATGGGCCAGGGACGGGAAAATGCCCGCCGGTTCCTGAAGGACAATCCCGACATTGCCGGAGCCATCGAGGAACAGATCCGGCGAAATGCGGGTCTGCTCGGTGAGGCCATGCTCGCCGATGGCCTTGGGGCCGAGGATGATGCGGCTGACGCAGCGGAAGGCTAGAGAACCCTTGGCGGGTGCGGGCCGGGCACGTATATGCCATGGCCCGGGCCGGCCGCATTCCCGCCGGCGCTTGCAAGGTGTTCTCTGAGCCATGTCGTCAGTCAGCGAAATCCGCGAGACCTTCCTCTCCTATTTCGAGACGAACGGTCATGCGCGCCTCGCCTCCAGCCCCCTGGTGCCGGAAAACGATCCGACGCTTCTCTTCGTCAATGCCGGCATGGTGCCCTTCAAGACGTGGTTTACGGGGGAAACGAACCCGCGAGTGCCGCGCGCCACGACGTCGCAGAAATGTGTCCGTGCGGGCGGCAAGCACAATGACCTCGACAATGTCGGCTACACCGCGCGCCACCACACCTTTTTCGAGATGCTCGGCAATTTCTCCTTCGGGGATTATTTCAAGGAGGAGGCCATCGCCCATGCCTGGGCCCTGGTGACCGGGGAGTTTGGCCTGCCCGCCGACAAGCTTCTCGTGACGGTCTATGCCGATGACGAGGAGGCCGCCCGGCTCTGGAAGAAGATCGCCGGACTGCCCGATGACAGGATCCTGCCCATCGCGACGTCCGACAATTTCTGGTCCATGGGCGACACCGGACCCTGCGGTCCGTGTTCGGAGATCTTCTTCGACCATGGCCCCGGTATCGAGGGTGGACCACCCGGAAGCCCCGATGAGGATGGCGACCGGTTCATCGAGATCTGGAACCTGGTCTTCATGCAGTATGACCAGCATTCCGATGGCTCGCGCACCGACCTTCCCAAGCCGTCCATCGATACCGGCATGGGGCTGGAGCGTATCTCTGCAGTGCTCCAGGGCAAGCACAACAATTACGATATCGACCTGTTCCAGTCGCTGATCGGTGCCGCGGAGGCGGTGTTTTCAACCGCGGCGCGCGGGCCTTCCCTGCCGAGCTTCCGGGTGATCGCCGACCATTTACGCACCAGCGCCTTCCTCATCAGCGACGGCGTGAGCCCGTCGAATGAGGGCCGCGGCTATGTCCTGCGACGGATCATGCGGCGCGGCATGCGCCATGCCCACCTGCTCGGCGCGCGGGAGCCGAGCCTTTACAGGCTGACCGAAACCCTGATTGCCGAAATGGGTGATGCCTTCCCCGAACTGCGCCGCGCGGAGGCGGCGATCGAGGCCACGCTGGAACAGGAGGAGGCGCGCTTCCAGCGCACGCTCGGCCGGGGGCTGTCCCTGCTCGAAGACGCCGTGGAGGACCTCTCCCCGGGCCAGCCCCTGCCGGGCGAGACGGCGTTCAAGCTCTACGACACCTATGGTTTTCCCGCCGACCTCACGGCCGATATCCTGCGCGGGCAGGGCCGGGACCTCGACCAGGCGGGCTTCGACGCCGCCATGGCGCGGCAGCAGGCCGCCGCCAAGGCGAGCTGGCAGGGATCGGGCGATGCCGGCAGCCAGCAGGTCTGGCTTGAACTCGCCGACCAGTCCGGACCCACGGAGTTTCTCGGCTACAAGTCGCTTTCGAAGAAGTCGGAGCCCGTTCTCGCCATTGTCTCGGAATCCGGTGAGCGGCTGGAGACCGCCGGCGCCGGAGACACCGTCGATCTTATCTTCGCGCGCACGCCATTCTACGCCGAAAGCGGAGGACAGGCCGGCGACCGGGGCGAGATCGCCTCGAAAACCGTCAAGGCGCGCGTGCGCGATGTGGTCAAGCGCGCGGGCCTGCATGTCCACCGCACCGAAATCCTTGAAGGATCGATCAGGCCCGGCGCGCGGATGGAACTGAAGGTGGACGGTGATCGCCGCCGCCAGGTCATGGCCAATCATTCCGCCACCCACCTGCTGCATGCCGCCCTGCGCAACATTCTCGGCGCCCATGTCACCCAGAAGGGCTCGCTCGTGGAAGCCGACCGGCTGCGCTTTGACTTTTCCCACGGCGCACCGCTCAGCGAGGCCGAAATCGAGGCCATCGAGGCGGAGGTGAATGCGGTCATCCGTCAGAACGCGCCTGCCCGGGTCGAGGTGACCTCGCCTGAAAAGGCTATTGAAGCTGGCGCACTGGCGCTGTTCGGCGAGAAGTACGGCGACGAAGTGCGCGTGCTGGCCATGGGTGAGGCGCTTGATGACGGCGGCACGCCCTATTCCGTGGAACTGTGCGGCGGCACCCATGTGGCGCGCACCGGTGACATCGCCCTGTTCACCATCCTGTCGGAGGGCGGCGTCTCCGCAGGTGTACGCCGCATCGAGGCTGCCACGGGGGCCGAGGCGCTCGCCCATCTCAAGGGTGAGGCCCAGGTGGCGCGCGACCTCGCCACGAGCCTCAAAGTACCGCTCCGCGAGGTCAGCCAGAAGATGGCCCGGTTGCAGGAAGACCGCCGCAGGCTGGAAAACGAGCTGGCCGAGGCGAAGAAGCAGCTTGCCATGGGTGGCGGCGCGGCTTCAGGCGGCCCGGAAGACATTGCCGGTACCGCCTTCATCGGACGCGTCGCCCATGACGTGGCCGCGAAGGATCTGCGCGGGCTTGTCGACGAGGCCAAGCAGCAGATGGGCTCCGGCGTGGCGGTCTTCGTGGCGGTGAACGAGGGCAAGGCGGCCGTGGCTGTCGGCGTGACCAGCGATCTCACCGGGACGTTTTCCGCCGTAGACCTTGTCCGGCTGGCCAGCGCGGAACTCGGCGGGAAGGGCGGCGGCGGACGTCCGGACATGGCCCAGGCCGGCGGTCCGGAGGGCGACAAGGCGGATGCAGCTTTAGATACCATCCGAACCGCACTCGCCCGGTCGGGCTGAGGGCTTACGGACGCAAGGCCACCCACAAGATGTCCGGTTCCGAGAAGGATATTCCCACCGGTGCGGGCGCGCGGGGGCCGCTGGCCTTCTGGGAAACCGGCCGGATCGGTTTCAATGCGGTGCTCCTGGCCTGGACAGGCGTCCTGCTCTGGCAGCGCTTCGAGCCACCGCCAGCGCGTGCGGAATATCTTGTCTTTCTCGGCCAGGTCTTCGTCCTCGTCAATCTGGCCTATTGCGTCGCCTATCCCTTCGATCTCTGGCTCGGGCCCGGATTGTCGCCCCGCACCCGACTCCGGGTCAGGCTGACTGCCCTTGTCTTCGGAACGGGGCTGACTGCCTGGTGTCTTGAGCGGCTCATTTCCACTGCGTAAGCGCGGCAGCGGCGGTGGCGGAAGACCGCTCAGGCGGCGGCCTCGCCCACAGTGTTCAACTCTTCCTTCACCTTCTCGGCAAGCTGGCGCAGGGTGAAGGGTTTCGGCAGGAAGGCCACCTCGGTTTCCTCATCGAGCGCCTTGGCGAGATCGCGCTCGGCATAGCCGGAAATGAAGATCACGCGGGCGTCGCCGAGCGCGTTGCGCGCCTTCTTCAGCAGGGACGGGCCGTCAATGCCGGGCAACACCACATCGGAGATCAGGAGATCGAAACCGCCGGGGTTTTCCTCGATGATGGCCAGGGCCTTTTCGCCGTCCTCGGCATCGACGACGTCATAGCCGCAGGATTTGAGCAGGTGCATGGCAATGCCGCGCACACCGTGTTCGTCTTCCACAAGCAGGATGCGCCCGCGCCCGGAAATATCGGCCGGCTTGCGGCGCACCGGTGTCGGGGTCTCCTCCTCATTGGACGCCTCAGCGTCCATTGCCGATAGGGCCGGCAGGTAGAGATAGAAGGTCGTCCCCTTGCCGATTTCCGAGGCGACACAGATGTAGCCGCCGGACTGTTTGACGATGCCATAGACCGTGGACAGGCCGAGGCCTGTGCCGCGGCCCTTTTCCTTGGTGGTGAAGAAGGGCTCGAAGATCCGGCTGAGCTTGTCGGCCGGGATCCCCGTGCCGGTGTCGGCCACCTCGATCAGGAGATAGTCGCCGCCCTCGACATAATTGAAGCCGCGGGCATGGGCATGCTCGGCGGAGACCGGTTCGGTGCGGATCTTCAGCTGCCCGCCGCCACCCGAGAGCATGGCATCGCGCGCATTGGTGGCGAGGTTCATAAGTGAGGCTTCGAGCTGGGACTTGTCGAAGCGGATTTTCGGCAGGTCGCGACCGTGACTGATGTCGATCTGGACCCGCTCATCGACCAGCTGGCGCAGGAGGATGGAGAATTCCGACAGCCATTCGGTGACATCGATGACCTGGCGCTTCAGCGTCTCCTTGCGCGCATAGGCCTTCAGCATGCGAATGAACTCCGCCGCCCGCGCGGCCCATTCATGGATCTGCTTCAGCTCCACATAGGAGGGATCGCCCACGGGGTGGCGGATCATCAGCTTGTCGCAATTGAGAATGATGCCCGTCAGCGCATTGTTGAATTCATGGGCAAGTTCGCCGGCCAGATTGCCGAGCGCCTGCATCTTCTCGCCCTGGTAGAGCCGGTTCTCGAGCTCCTTCTGGGCGGTGAGGTCCATGACATAGGCGATGCTGGGGGCGCCGGTCTCGTCCAGCGCGATGCGGACATTCACGTGGCGCGTTTCTTCCCCCGCAAGTTGCAGGCCGACCGCGCGGTCGATGGAATCCACCAGCGTCTCGGCCAGGACCGCCTCGCCCTCTTCTGCGAGAAACAGTTCGTTGAAGACGGCCCCTGGCGCGGCGCGGCCCTCGGTCAAGGCCATCATGGCGGGATTGGCTTCATAGATCGTGGCCGATTCCACCGTGTCACCCACCAGCCGGCAGACGCCGAAGGGGGCGTCATCGAACATGGGGTCGCTGTCGCCCGTGGCGGGGCGCGACGCGCTCGGCGCGGTGGAACGCTCGGCCTTCGACAGCAGTGCCGCGCCGCCGGTGGTCACGATGGTGCGGCCCGAGGCGTCCAGGCCGCGGCCGGTCCACATGGTGACGGACTGGACGCTGATGGGCACGCCGTCGCGCGCGATCAGGGTGAGCTGGGCGCGGGTGACATTGTCACCGCGGCGTTCACGGCGCAGCATGCGCAGGCTTTCCGGGCGCATGAAATCGTCGACCTTTGCGGCGCTTTCGCTCTCCGGCAGGCCCAGCAATTCCCGCAGCCAGCCGTTCATGTAGGCGATGGTGCCGTCGGGCCGCGAGACAAAGAAGCCCACAGGCGCTTCTTCGATATACAGCGCCTTCGGATCGGCGGCGACATTGGAGGAGGTCTTGCCGGTCGTGTCGCGCAGTCGCCAGAGCACCTTGCCACCGGGCAGCGGCGCCACGGAGGCCGAGAACTGGACCGGCGTCTCGTCGCGTCCCATGGCGACGGCGGGGAGGTCCTCGGAGGCGGGCTTTCCGGCCTTGGCCGCGCGCGAGAGCTTGTAGACCGGTGCCGCAACCCCCGGCGAACCGCCAAACAGGCGATCGACGGTCACGGGCCCGTGGCTTTCGCCGAGGCCGGCGGCGATTTCCGACAGTTCTCGGAAGGCGGTGTTGCAGGTCACAGGCGCGCCGCCGCGTTCGGTCACCAGCGCGGCTTCGTCGAGGCTTTCGATCCACGGAAAACGCGGCTTGGCGGCCTGGCTGGAGACAGCAGTTTCCGCCGCCCCGCGTTCGGGGAAGAGGCCGAGCCAGCGACCGGCGCCGCGCGCCAGCCAGAGCAGGACAACCATTCCCGTGGCCGCCAGGGAGATCAGCAGGATCGAGCCGGTTTCCCCCACCGCATCGCGCAGGGCGATGGATACGGTTGCCGCCGCCACGGCCACCACCACGGAGAGCCAGAAAACCAGCTGGAGCAGGTCCACGCGCGCCTTGCGCGGCGCATCCGTCTCAGTGGCGGCCTTTGCCGCCTCGGGCGTTGCGGGCGCGTCCACGGCGACAAGCCTCGGCACCTCGGCCTCGGCGCTTGCGGTGGCCGCGTCCTCGTCGGGGCGATGGCCGATAATGTCGCTGGCGCGGGCTTCCTGGGTGTCCGGCTTGGGGCGCATGGTGTTTCGTGCTCCGTTGGGGACCCGCAGATTGCGCGATTCGCGCGCCGCTGCCGAGCCTGAACTCTGATCTCCGCACCGGCCGGGGAGCGCTTGGGCGCTGTCTGCCGGGTGGGCTTCGCCAATAAGGCGGCAAAAGGTTAACGGAATCAAAAATGCGGTTAACCTGACGGTGAAAATGTTGCCGCGTCAAACAATTGGACTGAAAGTCTGAAGTGGCGTGTGATTGCATCGCCTGCGCATGCGGTACGGGCGACAGGACGAGGGGAGGGCGCATGGATCCGTCAGTGTCTCACAGGGCCCGGCCCGGCCTTGCCAAACGCATCGGCCTGTTTCTCGGGCCCGCGATCGCCATCGCCGTGCAGCTCATCGGCGTGCCGGAGGGGACCACGCGCGAGGCGTGGATCGTGCTCTCGCTCATGGCGGTGATGGCGGTCTGGTGGGTCAGTGAGGCGATCCCGATCCCGGTGACCGCGCTCCTGCCCATGATCGTGCTGCCGCTCGGCGGTGTCATGGAAATCGACACGGTGACGAAGGAATACATGCACAAGGTGGTGGTCCTGCTGATGGGCGGTTTCATCATCGCCAAGGCCGTGGAGCGCTGGCACCTGCATGAGCGCATCGCCCTCAATATTGTCGCGCGCGCGGGCAGCCGGCCGAGCCTGCTCGTGGCCGGTTTCATGGCCGCGGCCGCGCTCCTGTCCATGTGGATTTCCAACACCGCCACGGCGATCATGATGATGCCGATCGCGCTATCGGTGGCCGCGTCTATCCTCGGTGATGATAATGATGACCCGCGGCTGGTCTTCGCGCTCCTGCTCGGGGTGGCCTATGCCTGCTCGATCGGCGGTCTCGGCACGCTGGTGGGGACGCCGACAAATCTGATTGTTCAGGGCTATCTCAACGAGAATGCAGGCTTTTCGATCAATTTCCTGCAGTGGATGATGCTTGGCCTGCCAACGGTATTCATCCTTGTCCCGCTGGCCTGGCTTGTCCTGACAAGGTGGGTCTATCCGATCGACCACATCGAGAATGCCAGCGGGGCCGGCGCGATCCGTGCGCGACTGGACGCCCTCGGCGCGATGACGAAGCCGGAGGCGCGCACGCTGATGGTTTTCGCGGTGGTGGCATTTTTGTGGATCTTCGGCAGCGAGCTGAAGTCCATCGAGATCGCCGGTGTGCAGCCGCTGGCAGGGCTCAGCGACCATGTCACCGCGATCATCGGCGTGGTGCTGTGTTTCCTGGTGCCATCGGGCGCGCGCGACGGTGGTGCGGTGCTCGACTGGAAGACCGCGGAATCGATCCCCTGGGGCGTGCTCCTGCTCTTCGGTGGCGGCATGGCGCTGGCCGCCGGGATCCGCAGTTCCGGCCTCGGGGACTGGATCGCCGGCGAATTCTCGGGTCTCACCGAGCTGCCGGTCTGGCTGATGATGGCGATCATTGCCGGGCTGGTGATCTTCATCACCGAGGTGACCAGCAATGTCGCGACGGCCAGTGCGCTGATGCCGGTCATCACCGCGCTGGCGCTGGGCGGGGATGTTGACCCCGCGCTGCTTGCGGTTCCGCTGGGACTGGCAGCGAGTTGCGCCTTCATGCTGCCCATGGCGACAGGTCCGAATGCGGTGGTCTACTCCACCGGCCGCGTCGATATTTCGACCATGAGCCGGGCCGGTTTCCGCCTGAACCTGCTTGCGATCCCGGCGATCACGGCCATTGCCTACCTGCTCGTGCCGATGGTGTTTCGCTGATTTACCGAACGATCAGCGCGCCCAGGCGTCGCTGTCGCGGACGGGCTCGACCCGGACATGGCGGACATCGTCGCGTGCCGCGATCAGGGCCAGTTCGACATTGAGGTCGACGGTGCGCACGTCGCGGCTGATCTCGGTCACCGAACCGGCGAGGTCGACGACCTGCTGGGTCACGCGCACGGTTTTCGACGTCATGTCGAGCGCGCCGTCGGTGAACTCCACGCTGGCCTCGCCGACCTTGTAGATTCCCTTGCCGGCATACCAGGCGCCCTTGAAGGGCAGGGCAGCGGTGTTGCCGGCGACCCTGGCCGCGCTGCAGGCGGCGGGCATGGTGAGCACCAGGCCGAGGAGAAGGGCACGTTTCATGGACCGGACTTCAAACCGCGCACAGCCGATCTGGCAAGTCCGGGTGACATGGGACGGTTCAGAATGTCCGCCGCCGCCCGCTTGACAGACCTGGCGTGCAACCAGCCCTTCCCCTCCTGCGTCAAAGCCTGATAACCGGTCGCTGTTTCTGGTTTCTGGAGGGGAATTCATGGCTGAACTGTTTTCGCCGGCGGGCTTTGCCACGCTGCTCGCCCTGATCGCGCTGCAGGCCGTTCTGGGCTTCGACAACCTGCTCTACATCTCGATTGAATCCAAGCGTGTGGGCGATCCCAAGAAGGCCAGCCAGGTGCGCCGCTGGGGCATCGCGCTGGCGATCCTGTTCCGCATCGTGCTGCTGATCCTCATCGTGAACCTGTTTTCCGCGCTCGAGAACACGCTTTTCACCATCCCGCTCACAGGCGTGATCGAGGGCGAGTTCAATCTCCAGGCGCTGGTGACGCTCGCGGGCGGGGCCTTCATCATCTACACGGCGGTGAAGGAGATCCACCACATGATGGCTGTGGATCACATCGAGCACACCGAGGGCGGCAAGACCAAGTCCATGGCGAGCGTGATCGCCATGATCGTGGCGATGAACCTCGTTTTCTCCTTCGACTCCATCCTCTCGGCCATGGCCATTGCCAACACCGAAGTCGCGATGGTCGTCGACAGGGCGGGCGAGGCGATGACGGCGCTGACCACCAATGGCATCAATGCCGGCGTCTTCGATGGCACGGTGCAGCAGTGCAAGGCCTATCTGCTGGACAACCAGGTGCCGGGCGCGGTCGCCTGCGAGCCGGGCAAGGACTACCAGGTCTGGATCATGACCGTGGCGATCGTCCTGTCGGGCGTGGCGATGATCCTGCTCGCCGACTATGTCGCCGACTTCCTGAAGAAGAACCGGATGTACGAGATTCTCGGCCTCTTCATCCTGTTCATTGTCGGCGTGCTGCTGGTCTCCGAAGGCGGCCACCTGGCGCACCTGAAGCTGTTCGGCTTCTCCGTTGAGGCGATGTCGAAATCCTCCTTCTATCTCGTTATCTTCGTCCTGGTCGTCACCGACGTGATCCAGACGCGTTACCAGAAGCGGCTGTGGAAGATCCGTGAGGCGGAACTGCGCAGCCGGAATGACGAACAGGAAGCGGTGAAGGCCGCCGATGAGGGCATCAAGAAGTATGGAGGCGTGGTCTGATGAAATTCGGTGACCCCTTCGTCGGCGGACTGGTGGGCGCCGCGCTCCTGCTCGTCGGGCTCGTGCTTTTCGTGTTCACGCGGCCGCGCGCGAGCTGTGGGCGGTGCGGGGCGGAGCTGCCACGCCTGCGCATACCGAAAACGGGTGTCCAGGCCGCGCTCGGCGGATATACCTGCCCGAATTGCGGTGCCGAGGTCGATGCGAAGGGCCGTCCACGTGACGGTGGCGGGAGTTAGCGCAGCCGCGAGAGCTTGACCGCCATCTTGCCGCCGAGGCGCCCGATCCTCGCCTCGGCCACGGGCTGGGACTCGCCGCCGAGGCGTGTGACAAGCTCGACGGACTGGTCGGGCGGGACACCGAGCAGGATCGTCTGGCCGTGCGCCAGTCCCGCGAGTTCGCGCGCCGGAACCGCAAGTTTGGCAAGCCGCGCCTGCAGCCGGGTTTCGAGGTGTTCCGGCAGCCCGCTCTCATCGAGTTCCCCGAGCAGCGCACCGGCGGCATCCTCCGGCTCAGGCTGCACCGGGCAGAGCGATACGCAGACGCGGTGGACACGCTGGTGGCAGACCGCCTGCAGGGTGAAAAACAGGCCGCCCTGCCGGCCCTCGACCAGCCGGGCAAAACGCGTGTCGGTTTCCACCCGCCGCAGCGCCAGTCCCGCTCCGACAATTCCGGCAAGCGCCGCGGCAAGGGGCGCGAAAGCCTCCCGCAGGAGCTGGCTTCCCATTTCACCGGGACCGAAATGGGTCTCGCCATCGTGACCGAGGGGCGATTGCCCGCAAAGGGTTTCCAGCACTTCCGTCACGAGTGCCGACGGTAGCGCCATCGCCGCAACGGGGTCGCCGCGGGAGGTCTCGAAGACAAGGTGAACGGTCCCTCGGCCATGATCCTGCGCCGCTGCGCCCACCGATCCGAGTTCCAGTGAGAGTGGCAACAGGCCGTCGCGCCGCAGGGCCGCCATCATGCGCGTTGCCAGCACCTGGAGGTCGCCGGGCGCGATGCCCGCAATCGTGTCCTCGGCGTCGAAGAGGACGAGGTCGAGACTTTCGCCGTCGGTGCCATCTTCCTGGCTGCCGTCGTCCGACGGGTCATCAAGGTCGCTCAGGTCGGGCTGCAGCAGGGCCTCGATCTCGGCCTTGCTCAGGAGGCCACGCTTGGTCGGAATTGGGCGGTCCTCGTCGAACTCGGGTTCAGGCTCAGGCGGCGCCATGGCGGGCTCGGTGTCCCCGCGCGAACGTCCGCGCAGGCCGCTCAGCGTCCATTCGCCGGACAATCCACCTTGAACGCGTTCGCCAGGCATCGCTCACCGAACTCCTCACCTGCGCGCCATGAGGGGCCAGTGCCCCGGCTGCGCAGCCTGCTCAGGCGCCGATGTGCGGTGATTTCGGTTAATGAGGTCTTAGCAATTCGGCGGGCCGGCGCTGATTCTGAATCAGCGGCTGGTTTCGCTTAAACATTCAATGCGGCGGGTAAGTTTCTGAAAAGATTGGCGTAACGCCTTGTTCGTGACTCCACCCTAGTCTCGCCACTGACGCAAGACATGGTGGGCATGTGATCCGCCGGGGCGTTGGGAATGGTCGGCGCGACAGAGCTTGTGCCTGAAAGAAAGAGGGGCGGTGCCACCGGCGCCGCCCCCAATTCTTTCCGACGAGAAAACCTGTTCAGTCGTCGCGCACGGTGCGCTCGCGCCGCTCGTGACGCTCCTGCGCCTCGAGGGAGAGCGTGGCCGTCGGGCGCGCCTCAAGGCGGCGCAGGCCGATGGGTTCGCCGGTCTCCTCGCAGAAGCCATAGGTGCCGTCATCGATCCGGCGGATTGCGGCATCAATCTTGGATATCAGCTTGCGCTGCCGGTCACGGGTGCGCAGTTCCAGCGCCTTGTCGCTCTCCGCAGAGGCGCGGTCGACGAGGTCTGGCAGGACCGAACTGTCTTCCTGCAGGTTCTGGATGGTCTCCCTTGTCCCGTTGAGGATGTCATACTTCCAGTCGATCAGCTTCTGACGGAAATAGGCCCGCTGCCGCGGGTTCATGAAATCTTCGGTGTCATCCGGCACGTAGCCGTCCGGTTCAGTCTTGCTCATGCCGCGCCTCCACAGGTCGCCTCGCCCAGGGTCGGTTGCCCGCCTTATGCCTGCCGCCCTGCAATTTCCCGGCCTGTATAGCGGCGTGCTGGGCCGGGCACAATGTGCCAGAAGCACACGGAGTGGACACGAAATTCATTCATGAAATCATGTACTTGTGATCGACCTGGACTTCCCGGACGCCAACGGGCGTTCCCACGGCGGCCAGAAGGGCACATTTCCCGGCGTTGACAGGACAGGAAACGAGCGTGTTCGCCGCGAAGGCTGCATTAAATCTTTACCTGTGTGTCGCAAACGGTTGCCGAACACAGTGCAGGCATGTGATTTCATCTTTAAGGGGCGCAGGAAAACGAGCTCAGATCGGATGCCCAGGATTTGTAGACTTCCATGAATGGTTCCAGAAAACGCACGGCCCGGTTTGCGAGGAAGAAGCGCCATCTGGGCGCTGAGGGTCGGCATTCCGGCCTTCAGGCGCTGGCTTTCAATGCCTTGCTCTTGTTCGCGCCATTCCTGGCGGCACATGTAGTCATCGAGGCCTTTGCCGCGCGCGGCTTTGGCGATTCACCAACGGCTGAAGCGGTCCAGCAGACCCGGGTCGAGATCGACGCAGCGTTTGAAGACATGGTGGCGGTGTCGGGCGACCCCGATGGAGTCTGGGCCAACGCCGTGGACAAGCAGCTGCGTCGCGACAACCTCATGGCGGCCAGGGGCTTCCTCCTGGCCGGCCCGCAGATGATGTCGGCGGAACGCGCCGACTCCCTGCGCGCGGCCGCCGCCGAAAATCTCTCCGGCAGCGAGGACCAGAGGCTGGCCGATGCCGCGCTCCTGTTCCTGCCCAACGATGTTCGCAATCGCTATGAACGCCTTGTCCGGCCGTCCTTCGTGCGAATCGCGCCGCCTGCGCCGGGCGATGGTGCTGAGGACGCAGGGGACACGGGGGCGGAACGCGTCTCCGCGGACGAGACCGAGGTGCCGAAAGTGCGGCCGGCGGTGGCGCGATTCGACATGCAGGTCATGCCGCGCGCCTTCGACCTGGTGGGCGACGCAGCGGATCTGGCCAGTCGCAGCGCACGCTGGCTGCGCAATGAGCCCACCGACACGATGACCCTTCGACTTAGGGGCTTCGCCCAGGTCGCGGCCGAGGCCGTCGAGCGCGCAGAGGGCGAAACCGCGCCGTTTTCGCCGGCGGACCTGGCGCTGGGCGTTTCGGTGATCACCGCCGGTCACCGGGCCGGACGGCTCGACCCTGACTATGTCCGCCATTTAAGGGGCCGGGTGAATGCCGCCCTGCCGGAGCAGATTCTCCAGACCGCGCTCGAGGATGTCTTCGCGCGCGTCGAGACCACCACCGTGAGGGCCAGGAGTGTGCGCGAAGCCTTCATTGACAGTGCCCGTCCGAATGCCGTGCGACGCCTGGCGCTTGAATTGGAACTGGTCAGCCGCATTGCCGACCGCACCTCGCCGACGGCTGCGATGGACCTCATCCAGCATGCGCGCAATCAGGATGACCTGCGCCGGCTTCGGGTCATCACCGAAGCCGGAGGCGACCGGGCTGCAGCGCTTTCCACCGAATTGGAAGGCGAGATTCTGGGCCTCGCAGATTCCGGTGTGAAATGGACCCGCGAACTCAGCATCCGTGCGCTGCTGCTTTGTCTCATGGCCACAATCATGGTCTGGGTCACGCTGTCGGCGCTGCATAATTCGATCTTCCATGACAATCGCCGTCAGGGGCCGGTGATCGAGTAGGACGGGGCAAGCGCGTCTCAGGCGAGACCGAACGCCCCTTTCAGCCCGTCAATCAGCAGCTGCACCGAGAGTGCGGCAAGGATCACACCGAATATCCGCGTGATGGCACCGGCGAGCGATTCGCCCATGATCCGGACCAGCGGTCCCGCCAGCAGGAAGAAGACGAGGCAGAGCAGGAGGTTCGCACCGATGCCGGCCAGGACGATCGCCTGGTGGACTGGGTCGCCGGCACCATTGGACATGAACAGCATGGCCGAGGCGATCGAGCCCGGCCCGGCGAGCATCGGAATGCCGATCGGGAAGACTGACACGTCTTCGGGCTCCGGATCGGCAGCGTCGTGGCCCTCCATGACACCTTCAGCACGCTGTTCGCGCCGCTCGGTTCGCTTCTCGAAGACCATGTCGAGAGCGATCAGGAACAGGAGCGCTCCACCTGCGGCACGGAAGGCATCAATCGAGATATGCATGGCATTGAGCAGCCAGGCGCCACCAAAGGCGAAGAGCGCCAGGATGATGGCGGCGACGATGACGGACTTCACCGCCATGGTCCGGCGATAGGCCGCGCTGCCATCGGCTGTCAGCGTCGCGAAGATTGGCGTCACACCCGGCGCGTCGATCAGGACGAAGAAGGTCACGAAATACGCCGTGAACAGGTTGAGGGCTTCAAGGCTCATGGCGCTTCCCTAAGCATGGTCGCGGGATTTGGAAACACCCTTCAGGTGAGTTGGCAGACGCGCCAGATGTCTGGCGCGCCTGTCGGTCATTTCCGCCGGGCCTCAATTGCGGCCAGCAGGTCGTGTTCCACTGGCAGGAGCATGAGTGAATCATCGTCAGGTGCGTCGGCTTGGCGCGCGAGGCGCTTCTGGTGGGCCTCTAGGCGCAGACGCAGATCATCCCACGCCCGGCGCCACGTGGCCAGGTCGCCGCCACAGTCAGACAGTTGCGGCAGCCCGACCGTGCCTGGAGTGCCCGGCACGAGTGCGGCTGTTACGCTTGCCGGCAGGCGGTCGCCGGCCGCCAGCCCGTCCATGTCGATCCTGGCCACACATTGACGAATCCACTCAATAAGCGTGTCGAGGTCATGCACGCCAGCCTGCTCCGACGAGCCGACCGGTTCCGGTTTGCGGCGCGTCGACCGCTGAGCTTCCTGGTTGTTCGGCGTGACCCGCATTGGTGATCCCATCAATTGCCGGCCTCCGCTGGAACCGACCCGGCCTCGGTTTCGGTACAAAGACGTCGCGTCAGGACGAGCGCCCGATAGGCGCGGCCTTCGGCGACAAGGGCTGAAATTTCAACGAGTTTCGCGCGTACGATGTCGGATTGGGTACGACCGATGCATGCGGCGAGAATCCGGTCGAGCCGGTCATGGGCCTGGCCGCTGGTCTCGCCGGCGAGATAGTGCAGCATGATTGCGAAATAGAGCCGCCGCCAGGGCGTGTTGGCCTCAGCCTCGCGCATGACGTCCTTTTCGCGCAGCACGCGTGCCTGGTTCTGCAACAGGATCACGCCGCGACGGTTGCCGTTCTGCATGACGGCGCCGTTCACGATGAACGTCTCGCTCGGCTTGAGCGACAATTTGAGTGCCATGGCCCCGGCCCCGCATCGAAGTTGCAGTGAAGAGATTCGCTGCAATTTCTTTCAAATTGCCGGGAAGGGGTTAATGTTTTCCTTTTGCGATTGTGCAGGCGTGAAGGGAGGCGCCGCACGGATCGGGCCGTCGGCCGTCGGGTCGATCAGTGTTTGGCGGTCACTCGAGCAAATCCTTCATCACAGCCGCCATGCGCGCGGCCTCTGATGGGTTCTGGCCCACGCCGAAGCCCAGCGCACACGCCGTGACGACGGCGGTCATGGGCCTGTCCTGAACCGCAGACCGCACGACGTTCACCGGCAGCTGAGCCACTTCGTCTGCGGCGTGCTCGGCGGCGGCTTCCATGTCGGCCTCCGCCGAGCGGTCTGGCCTGAAGGCGATGAAGGCTGCAACGCTGGTGATTACCAGAAGCATGGAGAAGACGAACAATGACGCCCAGAGCGGTTCCATTTGCCGGCTGAGCGCAATGATCCCCACCACGCAGAGCACCCCCATGCTGAGGAGGGCGAAGATCGCCGTCAGCACGAGGGCGAGCAATCGGTTCTTCAAGGGGTCGGGAATCATGGCCGGCCCGGTCTCGTCTTAGCGACGCGTCAGCATCGAAAGGGCGAAACCCACTCCGGCAGCCACCGCGATGGAGGTCAGCGGCTTTTGCTGGACGCGGTTGACCAGCGCATCCTTGCCGCCCTGGGCGTTATCCCGGGCGGTGCCGGTCAGTTCGCTGGCGCGTTCCTTCGCCGCCTCCAAAGCACCGTTGGCCTGGTCCTTGCCCTCGCCGAAAAGTTCGCGGGTGAGCTTGCCGATGTCGCGGGTCAGTGCCGACACATCCGATTTCAAGGCCGAAACATCCTTTTTCAGGGCGTCTCCACCCGCTTCGCTAGGGGAATTGCTCGTCGCCATTTCCGGTCTCCTTTCGAACCTGCTTGCGACAATGCAAACGTAGCGGAGGCGCTCGGGTTCCCATGCCCGATGCGCTCGTGTCGGTGACGGGTCTTGCCCGGGGCGCCGCGCACACTAGTGTGCAGCCACAAGAACAGGGATCAGGAGCCGGAGTGAGCCATGCGTTTTGAGGGGACCGAGGATTACGTTGCGACAGACGATTTGAGGGTTGCGGTGAATGCCGCCATCACCTTGGAACGCCCGCTGCTGGTGAAGGGGGAGCCGGGCACCGGCAAGACCGTCCTTGCCATAGAAGTGGCCAGGTCCATTGGTGCGCCGCTGATCGAATGGCATGTGAAATCCACGACGAAGGCGCAGCAGGGTCTGTATGAATATGATGCGGTGTCGCGCCTGCGCGACGGCCAGATGGGCGAGGAGCGCGCCCGCGACGTGCGAAACTACATCCGCCAGGGCAAGCTCTGGGAGGCCTTCGTGGCCGATGAGCGACCGGTGCTGCTGATCGACGAGATCGACAAGGCCGACATCGAGTTTCCCAACGACCTGCTTCAGGAACTCGACCGCATGGAGTTCTTCGTCTACGAGACCGGCGAGACGGTGAAGGCGAAGCAGCGCCCGATCGTGATCATCACCTCGAACAATGAGAAGGAGCTGCCCGACGCCTTCCTGCGCCGCTGTTTCTTCCATTTCATCAAGTTTCCCGACCCTGAAACCATGCAGGCGATCATCGACGTGCATTTTCCGGGTATCAAGGAGAAGCTGGTCCGCCAGGCGCTGGAGACCTTCTATCGCATGCGGGAAGTCCCGGGCATGAAGAAGAAGCCGTCTACGTCTGAACTGCTGGACTGGCTGAAGCTGCTGCTGAATGAGGATATTGACCTCGACACGGTGCGCCAGACCGATCCCGACCGGCTGACCCCGCCGCTGTCCGGGGCGCTACTGAAGAATGAGCAGGACGTGGCCCTGTTCGAGCGGCTCGCCTTTCTGAGCCGCAAGCAGAGCTAGCTGGCTCAAGCCAAGCGAAACGATTTCCATCGCGACCGCGTTCACTCTATGTTAACCGACAGGGTGAGCCGCGCGGGCCTGTGCCTGCGCGTCGCTGGAGTGTGTCAATGAGCGACGAAAAGGTTGACGACAGCCGAGACGAGGATCCCGCAGGCGACGCTGCGGGAGAGACGAAAGCGGACGCCGCGCCGACCGATCCCGACGAGGCTGAGCTTCACGCCGCGATTGCGCGCTTGCTGGAACGCAACGAAGTGGCCGCCAGCCCTGGCGGCACCGGCGACGCTCCGGCGGAAGCCGACACCGATCCCGAATTGGCCGTTGACGGAGAAGACCTGGCGGGAAATGCCGAGAACGAAAGCGCTGAACTGGTTGACGAAGCCAGCGGACCCGCCGTGGAAGCGGCGCAGGATGTGACGGAAGACGGTGTCATCGACGCCGAAGTCGTTGAGGACCCGCCGGACCAGGATGATGGCGCGCCGGAAGCTTCGTCGCCGCAGCTCGACGAGGCCATCGCCGTCCTGCCGCCGGCGTCGGTGCCGCCGCCCGCGGGCAGCCACTCCCCCGGACGCATGGACCCGAGGATTGAAACCGGTGCCGCGCCCGAGCCGCCCAAGCGGACCGTGCCCGTCGTGGCTTCACCGAGCCGCGCGCTGGCCGATCCGCGTGTGAGCCAGCAGGCCGAGGGCGAGCGCCGGAAACGCCAGGCCCGGCTGTGGATCCTGCCCATGGTGCTCGTCGCCGGGGTGCTGGGACTTGTTTTCGTGCCGGACCTGCGCGAGGCCGACCGGGTTGAGACCGCGCGGCTGCCCGACGCGCCGGAGATCGGACGGCCCGTAGACGACAGCGCGGCCATGGTTGATTCCGAAGAACCCGAATCAGGTTCAGCCCCGCCTGCCGACGCTAGCAACGACACGCGCGCGGCGCCGGCGGACGCCGATCCGGCCGGTGACGTCGCGCGGGATGAAACCGCCAAACCGGGCGTGTTGACGGATGAGGTCGGCGCCGATGCCAGCCCCAGCGAACAGGCCACCGGAACGCCAGCGCCTGCCCGTTCGGCCCGCGCGCAACAGGCCTCTCCTTCGGTGAAGCCGCCACGACGTGACGTGCGGGATGCAAGGCAGCCCGTAGGTGCGCCATCGGCTACAGCCCGCGCGAGGGTCTCCGATCCGCCGACGTCCACACCTGCATCGATGGCGCCGGCACCGACGCCCAAGCCCACAAGCCTGTCGCGTTTCGGTGGCGCTCCGGCGAAGGTCGGCGACGCCTCGCCCGTTACAGAGTCCGCCGCGCGTTCCGGGCCGCGCCAGCTGGTCCTGCCGCCCAGAACCTATCCCGGTGACATTGTTCCGGGCTCGGCCGCGGATCTCGCGATCCGGGTGGCGGAGTTTGGCGGCTCACCCCTTGCCGCGGATGGGCGTGAGCGCCTGGCGCTGGCGGTGGAATCGGCGCTCGAGACCGAGCTCGACGGACGCGTGATCGCATTGGTTGCGCCGGACGGCGGCGAGATGCGGGTGCATTTCCTCTTCTCCCAGGAGCGCTTTGAAACCGTGGACATGGCGCGCGCTGCAAATGTGGCGCGCCTGCCGGAAGCGGCGGTCATTGAAGGCGGCTGGTATGCCGCCGAGACCGGGGCGGTCCTGCGTCCCGTGCCGGATATCCAGACCGGCTTTGATGATGGTGGCCTCCGGCGCGGGGCGCTCCTGGAACGACTGGCCACGATCACCGGTGTCTATGGCGATCGCTGGTACCTTGTCGGACGCGATGGTGTCGGGCTGGGCTATGTCTCGGCGGCCGAGGTGACGCCGGCGGGCGCCTATGATGGGCCCGTGACCCGCCCCCATCCCCCAGCGAGCGGTCGGATCGTGACTGAACAGGCCGAGGCGATCACGCGTTGCCGCACCATCGATATCCGCATGCAGGGCCGTGCCGGAGAGACCGGGACGGTGTGCCGCAACGGCGACGGCCGCTGGCTCGCCCAGGGCCCGATCAGAGCACGGCCGAATCTGGCCCTCGGCCCTGGCACCGCAAGCGAGCAGGCGAGACTGGCCAACCGTCTGGTCCGCGAGGCGCGCATGACCGCCGATCGCCCGCCATCTGTGGCCGCGGAGGGCAAGTTCACACAGGATTTCAACCGGCTCCTGGCCAGCATGCCCGATGGCACAGAGGTCCAGACAGCGCTGCCTGACGGGCGGACCCTTCGCTTGGCCGCCCTTAACACGCGGCGTGAAACGCGCCGGGTCACGGTCCAGCGCGCCGCCGAGGTCGGGCGCCTGCCCGCCGGGCTCATGCTCGCGCCGGGATGGTCAGAGGTGAGGCGCAGCGGGGCGATCAGCCCGGTGCCGGCGCGCCAGGCGCGTCTTGTCGCGCCGGAGGTTCCCGCGGGTGCGGCCATCGAATCCATGGCGAGCTATCGCGGTGCAGAGGGCAGCGAGTGGCGCCTGATCGGTCGCGACGGCATTGCCTATGGCTATTTCAATGGCGTGGACCTGGTGAGCATAGCCACGCCTGAACCGGGCCTGCGTTTCAAGGCCTGGCGGCGCGAACATGGACGCATCGTGCGCGATCTTGTCGAAGCGGACGTGCGCTGCCGTGACCTGGAGCTCTCCGCGCCGCGCCTGGCGAGCCGTGCGGTTTCGGTATGCCAGTCCCCGGCGGGCCACTGGATCGTTGAAGACGCCGGCAATGCGTTGGCCTCGGTGCCGGGACAGGTGGTCTTCGAGCGTCTCTACCGCTGAGTGTCGCTGGGTGCCCTGTCCCGGCCAACCCAAAATCAGGAGAGAGGATCCGCCATGATCGACACGATACTCGAACAGCTTGGCGGCGGCGCAGACCTTGCCGCCGTGGCCTCGAGCGCCGGGCTCCTCGGTGGCGGGACCAGCACCCTCGTGGCGCTGATGATCGGCGGGAAAATCCTGCGTTTCATCATCCGCACCCTGCTGACCGCTGCGCTCACCGGCGTGGGCTTTTACTTCCTGCTCGGCTGGCTCGGCTTCAAGATCGTGCCCGCAAGTGAGGTCGCCGACCGGCCGAACGCCAGCGATCTTGTCGGCATCGAACGGGTCGAGACTGAGGAGGAGGCCGCCACGCGCTATGTCATCCGCTCGCCCTTCCGGGAGGAGTGAGTTCGCCCCGACTGGCATGCCGATTGCTGCATCCGTAAGGATTGTCCCGAAAGGCCGGACGGGCCGCGATCGCCCCGCCCGTTCTGTCTGCCTGCAAAAGAAGGGAGCCCAATTTCATGAAACGCGTCCTGATCGCCTTGCTCGCAAGCCTCGCTGTCTCCGCCTGTGCCAGCCTGCCCACCATGCCATTCCCGGCCGAGCGCCGCGCGGGTGACAGCCCGTCGGGCGCGCCCAGTGCCCCGGCTTCGACCGTTGAGGCGCCTTCGGAACCTCGCATCTGGACGCGCGCCGACAATGGCATGATCACGCACATCGCCTCGGGGGCGACCTGTCCGCCGGAGGCCGGCGCTTTCGTTTTCACTGGCCTTGAAGAAGCGATCTTCACCGATGCCGACGGCAATCCGCTCGATGACGGCATCTGCAATTACCAGCTGGCCGACGGCGCTGCGCAGATGCAGGTCTATCTCTACGCCCTGCCGGCGACGGGCGCCCTGGAGGAGATGCGTTCCACCTTCCAGCTCCTGCAGGAAGACTACACCATTGCTGCCGCCCGCGAGCCCTCCGAGGTCTGCCAGTCGAACCTATTGCGCCTGCTCGGCCTGATCGGTGTGCCGGAACCGGACGCGGCCTGCCTTGTCTTCACGCTGGACCCGGGCGCGGGCACACCCCTGCCGTCGCTTGCCACCATCACCAGGGCCGGACCCTGGGCGATCAAGGTGCGCACCACCGCCCGGGAGGGCACCGACCTGGCCGGGGTGATGCAGGACGCAGCGTTCAAGTACACCGCCGCGCAGGTAAAGGCGATCTCGGCGGCGGCCTATGGCGGCTGACGCGCGGGCGCTCAGCTTGCCTTTCGGGGCGCAGGTCAGGGCGCCTCTTCCTCCAGCGCGTCGTGGGTTTCTGGGATTTCGCGCTCGGCGCGCCGCGACGTGTAGATGGCGATAGCGATCCAGCTGGCGTGGAACACCGCGCCGAACAGGATCGTCGCCCAGCCCGGCACCGGACCGATGTGGGCGCGGTAGATGAACTCGGCCAGGGTCGGGTTTTCCAGAGGATAGATGAACAGGTGCGAGAAATAGGCGAGCCCCTGAATCGTGAACAGGTAGCCGTAATTCCGTCGGATTCGCCGGCCGAGGGCCTGCATCATCGAGACCCGGAATTTCGGATGGATATAGTCCTCTGAAAGTGCATCGCCGCGGTCGAGCGGGATTTTCGCCCCCTCGCCGCGCAGCATTGGCACCCAGACCGCAAGTTCCAGAATGCGCGCGCGGAACTTCCAGACATGGAAGTAGCGATAGCGCCGCGCCTCCAGCATGAGAAACATAACCGAGAGCAGGGTGACGAGGACGATAGGCAGGGAATTGGCATTGGCATTGGCAAAGGAGATGGACAGGCCGATGCCCGTGGAGACCACCGCCCAGTTCGTCGTCATGTCGAGGCGCTGGCGCCAGATCGTGGAGCGGTAGACCTCGGCGCGGTAGATGTGCGCCAGCGCGCCGATTTCCTTCGATCCCGAGACGGGGCTCAGCCGTGTCGGTGCTGCCTCGACGGGACCGCGGCCGATCACGGCCTCCGCGTCGCTGGAATTGATATCGTCATCCACGTCCATACTGGGATTGTCCACGCGCACATGCTTCTCATTGGCCATGGGATGCAGACTGGCATGGAAGGGGCGACGCTGGCCAGTGGCCGCGGCGTCGCGGGCGAGCCTCAGTCGGCGACGCCGTCGCAGCCACCGATGGCCCAGACCGAGCCGTAGGCTTCGGCGGCATCGAGAACGCGGTCGAAATCGTCGCGCGTCGAAGCACCGAGTAGCGCCACGTCCAGCGCACGCCCGCGCGCAGCCGCTTCCCAGATCTTGTAGCGAACGCGGTTGGGTTCACCCGACAGGGCCGCGCCGTCGCGCACCAGTCCGGCATCGCAGGTCTCGAGGCCAATCCGAGCCAGGACGTCGGCAAACTCACGGCCCTCATAGGCCAGATCCGGATCCTCCGGACTGGCGAAGTCCAGCATGTCGGCAAGCAGCCGCCTGCGCAGGTCCGGATCAGTGGTCTCGCGGAAGAGGGCGAGCATGACGTCCGAGCGGGCGACATTGAACCAGGGCGCGCGGCGCTCGCGCCAGGCATCCTGCAACTGGGCGAGGGTGAGCGTGGCCAGTGCGTCCCTTGCGCGGGCAGTGCCGAAGGGTTGGTCCATAGGGGCTGGGGTCCAGCCGGAGCGTTCCACCCATAACCAGGTGAGATCCTCGTCGCCGGTGGACTGGGCGGCCTCCACGAAGGTCAGGCCGAGGATGCGCCACTCCTGGGGTGAGGCCTCCATTTCCTCTGGCCACAGCGTGTCGAGGACACAAGCCGGGTCGTGTCCGCAATCGGAACCGTCGGCATTGGCCACAGCGCCAAGTCCGAGAGCAGCAAGTATGATGATCGCGCACCTCATGGCAAAGAGCCTGGCGCAGCGCAGATGAATGACGGGTGAGCGCAGCACGGCGCAGGGACCCTCCAACGGCTACTCGTTGCCGGTCAGTGAGCGCTTCACGCGGCCTTCCTCGCCCGGCTCGAAGCCCTCGATATGGCGGGAAATGAAATCCGAAAGCTGGTCGCGCACGGCATAGGGCGTTTCCATGGGCAGGAAGTGCGTCGTGCCCCTGATCTTCTCCACCACGGTGAGGGGGCGCGCACGTAGGATACGAGCGGCGACGACATCGCTGATGATCGACTTTTCCGCGCCGCGAAGGATCACCGTCTGGCATTCGGTTTTCTTCAGGGCCTGCCAGGCCCGGTGGCGCTGGGCACCGAAAATCGCGGCCTCCCATTCCGGATCGCAGGCCAGGTGCCACTGGCCATCCTCGCCCTCCACCAGTCCGTCATGGATATAGTCGGCCAGGAAGGGCTCACGCCAGGTCTTGAAGGCGCCGCGCCCGGAGAAGTGCTCCAGCGCTTCCTCCTGGCTGGCAAAGCGCGACCGGCGCCGGCGCGCCTCGCGCGCGATGTTCAGTGCGGATTTCGAGGCCATGACCGCGCCGGGCACAAGGAACTGGTTGCGATACGTCCCGGGGCCGAGAATCACCGGGTCGGCGAGCACCAGCCCACGCACAAGGTCGGGCCTCGCACCGGCAACGAGGAGCGAGACGGTCGCGCCCAGGGAGTGGCCGGCCAGCACCGTGCCCTTGGGGGCGTGCTTTTCCAGGAAGCTGATGACGTCATCGCGAAACAGGTTCCAGCCCTTTAACGCATTCGCGTCGGTCGGCAGGTCGGAAACCCCGTGGCCGCGCAGGTCGAGGCCGGCCACACGGGCGCGCACGCCGAGCGGGGCGAGGATCGACTGGTAGGTCATGGCATTGAAGCCATTGGCGTGGAGAAACACCGCGCCGTAATCCTTGGCCGGGTCGCCGAACTCCACGCCAGCCATGTGGCCGTCGCCAATGGCGTGGCGGAACCGTCTCATCATGGTCATGCCTGTTATCCGACGCTGCCGAAGACCTTGCGCAGGATGTCCGTCGTGCGCTCGACCGGGTTCTCCCGGATCGCCTTTTCTTCCTCGGCGAGGTAGCCGAACATTCCGTCAAGACCAAGGCGGACGCCATGGTCGACCAGTGAATCGCGCAGATTGGTACCGACGCCGGAAACGCCCGGAACCGCCGTGGCGCGGTCGAGGGCGGCGAAGGCGCCGACATCGTCCAGGCTCGATTGCAGGATGGGGGTGAAGGCCGCGCGAAGCTGGTCTTCGGTCTTTCGGCGCAGGAAATCGGTGGCAGCGGTGTCGCCGCCCTGCAGGATGCCCACCGCATCCTCCAGCGTGATCGCATTGACGGCATCGACGATGAGGTCCCGCGCGGCGGGCACGGCGTCCTCTGCGGCGCGGTTGAGGCGCAGCTGGAGATCGTCAAGCGGACCCGACAGGCCCAGCGGCTGGAGCTGGCTCTGGATTTCGCCAAGCTGGCCGGGCAGCGGAATGCGCACCTGCGGATCGCCGAAATAGCCATTGGTGACGCCAAGCTGGCCCACGACACGGTCGGTGCCGACGGTCAGCGCCTCGCGCAGTCCGGCTTCGATCTCGAAGCTCGACAGGCCGCCGACGCCCTGCTGGCCATAGGGCGAGCCCGCCCCGCCAATCACGCTGAAGACATCGCCGGCGGTGGTGCCGTCGGTCTCGCAGCCGGCGAGGCAGATGGCGGCGGCGATGGCGGCGTGGGATTTGGCGGACATGGTCGGCACCTCCAGAAGGACTGTCTGGAGGCGAGGTGTACTGCGCAGGGCATGGCTTGGCAAAGCCGTAATTCAGGTGTGGCGCAGGAATTGCTTCGCCTCAAAGGCGAAACGGGAGTTGGACCATGTCGGCACAGGCGAGAACCGTGATCCTGCTGTTTGCGGCGCTGTGGCTCGGCCAGGCGGCATGGGCGTCGCCTGACCTGGCGCGGGCCTGGGGGGAGGGGGCCGGCGCCCTTCGCAACGTCCTGGCCGGTGAGCGCGCGGGCCTGGGGAGAGATGCCGCTGCCGAGGCGGTGCCAGGCCCGGAAACGCGGTTGCAACTGATGCGCTTTGCCGGACAGGCCGACCAGCTCGCCCATGCCATTGATCGTGTCGCAGGGCCGGCGGACCTCGGCTGCATTTTCCGCGGCCTGTCGGAGGAGGTGGGTGTTCAGCTCGACGTGCTGGATGATCCGCAAGCCACGCCCGCCCAACGCGGCGAGGCCCTCAGGCGCCTGGAGAAGGCCGCCGATGATGCCGTTGCGGTGGCCCGCGCTGCAGAGATCGTCTTAATCAAGGGCGCGGCGGCCGGCGACAGGAGTTCTGCGGCAGGCTGCGCCGGTGGCGGGGTCGTCAGACCGGATTTCTAGCTCGCAAAAAGCCCGGTCCTTTCGAACCGGGCCTTGCCTCATGCCTGAAAAAAGTCACTCAGTCGGCGTATTTCACGCTGCAACCATAGGCCTTCGTCACGGCGGGGTCAGGCGCTTCGCCGGCATCGAGGGCGGCGAATGTGGACGCCACATAGTTCGTCGCCGTGGCAATGTCTTCCACATTGCTGGAGGGGTTGTCGTCGATCGCGCCCTGGTAGACCAGGATGCCGTCCTCATCGATGACATACATGTGCGGCGTGGTCTTGGCGTCGTAGAGACGGCCCACCTCTCCGGTGGGATCGAGCAGGACATGGACGGGCGCGGCATCGCGGTTGTCGGTCAGGGCGTTGGCTTCCTCGCCGGTGACGTAGCCCTGCTTGCCCTCGGCGGAGGAAATGATGGTGAGCCAGACGTACTCATCCTCGCCGGCCCCGGCCTGCAGCGACTGCATGTTGGCCGGCGGGGTGGCATAGTGCTTCTTCACGAAGGGGCAGCCATGATTGGTCCATTCAAGCACCACGCGCTGGCCTGCAAAATCCGACAGCGACACCTCCTCGCCATAGGAATTGGTCAGGGTGAAGTCCGGTGCCGCCTGATTGTTCGTAACGGCCGCGCTGGCCGGGCCCGTGGATGCGATGAGTGCTCCGGCGCTCAGCACGACGGCCGCAGCCATGCCGGCCACCAGCCCGATTCCGCGACGATTGATGATCATGAACCTGCCTCCTTCATTCCATCGTTTTCCACAATGCCGATCACATAGTTCGGCGAGAGGATCTGATTAAGGACCACCGCTTCGCCGCCGGCCTCCGGGAAGTAGAGATAAAGAGGCACGCCGGCGCGTCCATATTTCTCGAGTTCCGCGGCGATGGTGTCATTCCTATCGGTCCAGTCGGCCTCCATGAAGGCGACATTATGTTCACCGAAGGCATCGACCACCTTTCCATTGCGCAAGGTGGTGACCTTGTTGGACTGACACGTCACGCACCAGGCGGCGGTGAAATCGACGAAGACGGCGCGGCCATCGGCGCGGGCGTCGGTCACGGCCTCCGGGCTCCATTCTATGACATTGAGATCGGAGGGGCGGTAGGTCGTGCCCGTCACCGCCAGCGCGGTTCCGCCGATGAGGGCCACGCCGGCGAGACCGATGGCCGCATAACGCAGGACCGAGCGTGTCTCCCCGAGGGACTGGAAAATCCAGATCGCCATGGTGATGAGCAATGCCGCCAGCAGCGTGGCGGCCACGGCATTGGGCCCGGCACTCGGATTGATGGCAAGCACCCAGACAAGCCAGATCGCCGTGGCAAACATGGGAAATGCAAAGAACTGGCGCAGGCGCACCATCCACATGCCGGGCTTGGGCAACAGCTTCGACAGGCCGGGAATGAAGCTGATGAGCGCGAAGGGCAGGGCAAGGCCAAGGCCCAGAACGGCGAAGAAGAGCAGGATGACCGGTACGGCCTGGCCCAGCGCCCAGCCCGATGCGGCGCCGAGGAAGGGCCCGATGCAGGGCGCCCCGAGGGCGGCGGCCAGGATTCCGGTGAAGAAGGCACCCGGAAGGCCCTGTTTCTGCGCCAGATCCCCGCCGACACCGACAAGCGATCCGCCGATTTCGAACAGGCCGTAGAGATTGAGGCCCACAAGGAAGATCAGGATGGCAAAGACCGCCACGATGGGCGGGTATTGCAGCTGTGCACCGATCCCCGCGCTTTCGCCGGCGAGCTTCAGCGCAATGAGCACGCCGGCAAGCGCCAGCATGGAGAGTACCACACCTGCAATATATGCAACACCGTGGAGGCGCAGATGGGCCGCTTCCCCATTCGCTGCGGCCTGCGCAAGGCCAATCGCCTTGAGCGAGAGCACCGGCAGCACGCAGGGCATGAGATTGAGGATCATCCCGCCGACGAGCGCCAGCAGGAGAGCGGTGCCGAGGCCCATGATGGCCGTGGACGGGCCATTGCCGCCGCTGCCGGTGGCGCCGGAACCGCCGCCGCCGGGCCCGGCCGGCGCGGCCGCCGCGACCCAGTCCGGGCTGTCGCCGGGTGTGGCCGACAGCTCATAGGCCCTGCGTGTGCCGTCGTCATATTCGGCAACGACGACGCCCGACAGATCGCCGTCCTTTTCGAAGCCTGCCGCCGGTGTGAGCCCCAGGGCGAGCCCGGCATCGGCGACGGCGCGCGGCTGGGCGGGCGGGTGTTCGATCTGGTGGTCATCGGGGAAGAAGCGCACATGGCTGGCGCTGGCGAAATCCCGCACCGCATCGCCGGAGAGGCTGAGAGTCCAGGTCTCGCCCGAACGGTCGATGACCGCCGTGCCGGGGAAGTTGGTGGGGTAGGTGTCCCTCGCTTGCGCCAGCTGCGCCGTGTTCGCCGCGTCGGGGGTCGTCTCGCCGGCGACGGTGAGCGTCAGGCGTAGTTTCACGTCCTCCGGAATGCAGATATCGAGGCAGATGAGGTAGGACACGTCGGCGTCGAGGGTGATGGAGCCCGCCGCGTCATCGTCGACGGTCACGTCGAACAGCATCACGACCTCGCCCTCATAGCCGTAATTCATCAGGCCATCGAGGGGCTGTTCATGCGGCGCAGGCCAGGTGTGGATGGCCGAACCGGTTGCATTCTCCTCAAGCGCCCAGTCGATCCGGGCGGGCAGGCCGCTGTCACCGGGGTTTTTCCAGTAGATGTGCCAACCGGGCGCGACATCGAATTTCAGGCCGACGGAGATCGTGTCTCCGGGCGCGATGGTCTCGGCCTCGGGCAGGAAGGAGACAAAGGCATTGCCACCATTGGCCGGTCCCGGGGCATAGTCGTTGCTGGTCGTGCTGGCGCCGAACTGCGCTGCGGCGCCCGGCACGATGAGCAGGCAGACGATGATGAGCAGCGGCACAAGGCCCGATCTGGCGTGCTGGATCATGCTTGAGTGTCATCCCTTGCTTGGCAGTCGCGAACCACGCGATCACGGAACCGGTTCCTGATGCGTTCGCTTTAGTATGAGGCACCTGTTCATATGAGCGTAGCGGAGTTAATGCGCCAGGCCGCTGTCGTGAAGCCCCCTGACAGCCTTGTGATAGGCTTCGTGGAGGCCGGGCCGGGCCGACCTTATCCACAGGCTTCGGTTAAGCCCGGGTGCAGTTTCTGTCGTTTTCTTGAAAAAACCGCTTGCGCTCAGCGGCGAATGCGAGCTATATCATCGGCTCTTTCGCGAAACGCCTGCGTCTGTGCGGGTCGATACGTCGGCCCGAACGGAGGAGTTTTTCGGCCAAAAATCCGGGCAAATCGGCTCTGCCAAGTCGCCCCGAAGAAAGTCGAAAAAGGGTGTTGACGGGGGAATTCGGGGCGCATATATCCGCGTCCCTCGGCTGACGGGGCGGACTGCTCCAGACGCTCTTTCGGCTCCGGTCGAGGCTGTTTGACATTGTGAGATAGGAAGAGAAACGCAGGCGGCGCGATGGCTGTCGGAGTGCTCAGGCACTTCATCGCGATCAAGACGGTTTGCGTTTTTCAAGATGACTGTTCGCAGGAATGGCTTCGGCCAGGAATGCGGATGGGCATCCGTCAATACGCAAACGCTTTGCGAGCGCCATTCCGGTTATTCCCCGGAATGGAACGTCTGGATCAACTCAACCTGAGAGTTTGATTCTGGCTCAGAACGAACGCTGGCGGCAGGCCTAACACATGCAAGTCGAACGACACAGTGGCAGACGGGTGAGTAACGCGTGGGAACGTGCCCTTCACTACGGAATAGCTCCGGGAAACTGGTGGTAATACCGTATACGCCCTTCGGGGGAAAGATTTATCGGTGAAGGATCGGCCCGCGTTAGATTAGATAGTTGGTGGGGTAATGGCCTACCAAGTCTACGATCTATAGCTGGTCTGAGAGGATGATCAGCCACACTGGGACTGAGACACGGCCCAGACTCCTACGGGAGGCAGCAGTGGGGAATCTTGCACAATGGGCGAAAGCCTGATGCAGCCATGCCGCGTGAATGATGAAGGCCTTAGGGTTGTAAAATTCTTTCATCAGGGACGATAATGACGGTACCTGAAGAAGAAGCCCCGGCTAACTTCGTGCCAGCAGCCGCGGTAATACGAAGGGGGCTAGCGTTGTTCGGAATTACTGGGCGTAAAGCGCGCGTAGGCGGACTATTAAGTCAGATGTGAAATCCCGGGGCTCAACCTCGGAACTGCATTTGAAACTGGTAGTCTAGAGGCCAGGAGAGGTTAGTGGAATGCCGAGTGTAGAGGTGAAATTCGTAGATATTCGGTGGAACACCAGTGGCGAAGGCGACGAACTGGACTGATACTGACGCTGAGGTGCGAAAGTGTGGGGAGCAAACAGGATTAGATACCCTGGTAGTCCACACCGTAAACGATGAGAGCTAGTTGTCGGCAGGTTTGCCTGTCGGTGACGCAGCTAACGCATTAAGCTCTCCGCCTGGGGAGTACGGCCGCAAGGTTAAAACTCAAAGAAATTGACGGGGGCCCGCACAAGCGGTGGAGCATGTGGTTTAATT
>CAZXWB010000004.1:0-5163 GCA_964644395.1 uncultured Hyphomonadaceae bacterium
GGCCGCGTCCGGCATTCAGCCCCATGTCGAGCAGGAACAGGCACAGGACACCCTGGAAGGGCGCCACGAAGAAGGGCTCGATGCTCGCGGTGCCCTCCTTGCCGGCGATCCATCCGATCACCAGCGCCCCCACAAGGACGACAACCGAGGCGTTAAGGAAGACCTCACGGAACAGCTCGCCCTGTTCGGAACCGACCACGCTGGCCGATTTCGCGCTGCGCGAGGCAAGGTAGAGCGCGGTGATGATGGCTGGCGTCTCCATCAGCGCCGCCACGGCCACCAGGTGCCCGCCCGCGTCGAAGCCCGACAGCCTGACGGCCTCCGTGGCGGCGACGAAGGTGACGATGGAGATCGAACCGTAATGGGCCGCGGCCGCAGCCGCATCGGTGTCGCCGAGCTTGCTGGTCACCCGCAGGCAGGCATAGGCGATCAGCGGCAGGATGAAAGACAGCGCCACCCCGGCGATAAGCACGAGGACGATGTCCAGCGTCATCGGCGTTTCCGACATGCCCACGCCGCCCTTCAGGCCGATGGCCATCATCAGGTAAATGGCGATGCCCTTGGCGAAGGCTTCCGGCACCGACATCTGGGACCGCAGCAGCGCCGCCCCCATGCCCAGCACGAAGAACAGGATGATGGGCGACAGGAGCGTGGCGATCGCGACTTCCATGGAGCTTCCCGCAGCTGTTTCCGATTGGCCGGGCAACTAAGCTGCGACGCCCCGTCCTGTCCACTGTTGCGGCGCAAAATCGATCCCGTCTATGAAAACCAAAAGGAGATCAGATGGCCGGCGCGGCGACGCGCCGGAAGACGCCTGTCTCGGGGTCGCGCCAGTGCAGCGCGCCGCTGGCAATGCCAAACCAGCCGCCGTGCAGGAACAGTTCGCCTGCTCCCACCGCCTCGCGCACGAAGGGAAATGTCATCAGGTTCCGGATCGAATGATTGATGGCCTCGCGTTCGAGCTTGTCGGCGAGCGTGTCGAAATCCGCCCCCGGATTGTCATGGATCACCTTGTCGCGGGCGGCGTTGGCGATTTGGACCCAGGGGCCGACAAACTCGCCGACGGGATCGGTCGTGGCCGCCTTCAGCGAGGCCCTGATCCCGCCGCAGCCGCCATGGCCCATCACGAGGATGTACTTCACATGCAGCGACTTTACCGCGAATTCGAGCGCCGCGCTGACCCCGTGGACACCGCCGCCGGGAATGTAGGGCGGCACGAGATTGGCGACGTTGCGCACGACAAAGGTCTGTCCGGGCACGGTGTCGAAAATGGTTGCCGGATCTACGCGGGAATCGGCACAGCCGATAATCATCACGCCCGGCTCCTGTCCGTGGCCGAGGCGTTCATAAGCCTCGCGGTCGGAGCGCCAGGCGCCGTCGCGGAAACGCTTGTAACCCTCAAGGAGTTTGGCGAGCGCTGGCATAGTGCCTCCCTTGCGACCGTTCTCTCTGCTTCTTCCAGCGATAATGCCGTCTTGCGGTGCACGGCAAGTCTCCACAAAATCAGCCGCCGGACGCGACAGGCCCCGCCAATTCGGTTAACTTGTTGCGAACACCTGGGCTGGGGAGCCGGAAATGGCTGCGAAAACGGAACAGAGACGCCGTGCAGGGCCGCGGCGCAGCGAAGCGTCGAAGAAGGCGATTCTGGAGGCCACGCGGCATGAGCTTGCCGCTTCGGGCTGGCGGAGTTTCAGCGTCGACAGCGTGGCAAAACGCGCCAGTGCCTCCAAACAGACCATTTATCGCTGGTGGCCGTCGATTGCGTGCCTGTGTGCCGAAAGCGTGATTTCCGAGCTGCCTCCGCGCGCCGTGAGCGCAAGCGATACCCAGGAACGCGTGGCCGAACTGATCCAGCCGCTCGTCGTATTTGCCCGTGAGGCCGACAACCAGGCCGCCCTGCGGGGCGCGATCCTGGCCGCCGCCGATGATGAAGGCGCGCGGGAAGTCGTGCGCAACTGGATGGCCAGTGAGGTGCGCGGGCCCCTGCGCCTGATCCTGGCGGAGCTGACCCACAAGGGCATCGTGCGGCGCGACTGGGACCCGGATGAGGCCATGTCGACCTTTCTCGGTCCGCTCTGGCACCGGGTGATGATCGCCAATGCGCCCCTCAGCCAGGATTTTGCCCTCCGCGCGGCGCGCAACCTCATCGGAGCCCTCTCGCCCGTCTGAGCCGACAGCATGACACGGGCCCCTTCCTGCCGACCCAGCTGACGATTTCTTCGCATTTTCATGGAACAAGGCTTGCAGGGCCCGCAGTGGGTCAGCGGAAGGTGCCCAGGGTCCCCGGCGGGGGCCGGGTGCATGTTGTCATGGATCGAACTGCCCTCATCGGCGTATATGCCAGTGTGTTTCTTCGTTTTTTCCTCACTGGCTGCCTGGCCTGCGGGGCCGCTGTCGGTGCGGCCGCAGAGCAGGTGCGACTGGTTTCAGATGGCCTGCCGGACGAGGTGAACCGCGCCGTAGCCAACGCGCTGCCCGACGAGAGCCCGGCCCAGACCGCTCTGGAGGCGCGCCGGCAGGCCAAACGCGCCGCCGAACGCGTACGTGAGACTCTGAACAGCGAAGGCTATCTCGATCCCGAGATCGATTTCGCCGTGGAAACCGATCCCGGTTTCCAGCCCCTGGTGCGCATCAAGCCCGGACCGCGTTTCACCATCGCCGAAATCGCCCTCGCCTTTGACGGAACCAAACCGCGCGAAGACCATGCCGCTGCGGCGCGTGCAGCCATCGAAATCGCCAGCGGTGACCGCGCCATTGCATCACGCGTCCTGTCCCAGCAGGAAATCATTGTCACCACGCTGCGCCAGGCCGGACATGCCTTCGCCGAAGCCGGCGACGCCGAGGTGATGGGAGACCGTGAGAGCGCCACGATCAGCGTGACCTACCGGATCGATGCCGGTCCGCGCATCAGGTTCGGTGAGGTGCGCGTGGAGGGCGAAGGCCGCACCAGGCCCTCCTTCATCCGCAAGCTTTCGCCCGTGGAGACCGGTGAGATCTACACACCCGACACGCTGGCCGCCTTCAATTCCCGGCTTGCCGGCACGCGCCTGTTCAGCCTGGCCTCGGCGCGCCTGGCCGAGGATGGAGGCACGCAGAATGATGACGGCACGGAAACCCGCGACGTGGTCGTGATCATTGATGAACGCCCGCGCCATACCATCACCCTCGGCGGACGCTGGTCGACATCTGAAGGTGCCGGTGTCACGGGCAGCTGGACCCGGCGCAACCTGACCGGCCGCGGCGACAGCCTGGTGGTCGAGGCGAGCATTGCCCAGCTCGAACGCTCGCTCGAGGCGACGTGGCGGCGACCGGCGGAGTTCGGCTATGGCCGCAACCTGTCCTTGAATGCCGGTCTCTTCGACGAAACCACAGATGCCTATGATCGCCGCGCCCTGCTGCTGGGCGCAAACCTCGAATTCAATCGCAATCCACGTTTCACCTACAATCTCGGCGCCAATATCGAAGTTGGCACGGAGGAAGACGCCGCCGGCGAACGCGATATCCAGGTGGTGCGTACCCTGGCGTCGGCACGGATCGACCAGTCGAACGACCCCATCGACGCGACACGCGGCTGGCGCGCCCAGCTCAGCGTGGCCCCGACCCAGAGCTTCGGCTCGGAGCCGACCACCTATCTGCGGAATCTGGCCCAGGTGTCGGCCTATGTGCCCTTTGGCGAGCGCGACCGGGTTGTCCTGGCCGGGCGGCTGCGGGCGGGCGGTGTGTTCGGTGGGGAGGCGGCCGATATCCCCGTGCGGGACCGGTTCTACGCCGGGGGCGGCGGCAGTATCCGCGGCTTCGGCTATCAGGAGGTCGGCCCGCGCGACCCCGACACGAATGTGCCGCTTGGCGGTCGCTACCTGCTGGAAACCGCCCTTGAGGCCCGCGTGCGGGTGCGTGACAAGATCTCCGTGGTCGGCTTCATCGATGGCGGCAATGTCGGGCAGGATGAGTTGCCCTCGGCCGGTGACCTGCGTTTCGGCGCCGGGCTTGGGGTGCGTTACGACACGATTGCGGGGCCAATTCGCTTCGACATTGCTACGCCGCTCGACCGGCGTTCGGGCGAAGATGCCGTGCAGATCTATATCTCCATCGGACAGGCATTCTGATGGCAGGCAAGTTTCTCCCCCGACGCCCCTGGACGCGGCGTATCCTGCTCGCCACCGGCGTGTTCGTCGGCGTGTCGGCAGCCGCGATCATCGCCCTGCGCATCGCGGCGGCGACGAGCCTTGGACGCAACTTCGTCGAGGCTCGGCTCGAGGCCGTCGAGGCTTCGGGTGTTTCCGTGGAACTCGATGGCCTGAAGGGCGACCTGCTGGGCAGGATGCAGATCGCGCGGCTCACTCTGACAGACCGCGACGGCACCTTTGCCACCGCTGACAATCTGACGCTCGAATGGGCGCCCATGTCACTGTTTGCCCGGACCCTGCGCATCGAAGGGTTGGACGGTGACGCCATCACGCTGCTTCGCCAGCCCGTGACCACGCCTTCGGAGACAGGGTCGAATGGCGGCGGCGGCTCGCCGCTTGACCGCTACGTGCTGGAAAGCCTCGCCATAGAGCGCATCGAGATTGCCGAGGCGGTGGCCGGGCAGGCGGCGACCTTCACCCTGACGGCATCGGCCGATGCCGGCGGCGAAAACGGCAATGCGAACATTCGCCTGACCCCTGTTTCCGGCACCGAAGACCGGCTCGTCAGCGACCTCACCTGGTCGGCCGATGAAGGGCTTGGCGGCGACCTTGACGCCTCGCTCGCCGCCGGTGGCGCACTGGCCACCGCCATCGGCCTGCCCGAAGACAAGGATCTCAAGGCGCGCCTGAGCGCCCGCGGCGATCTCGATGCCTGGAAACTGGAGGCCAGCGCCACCCTCGGCGGCATTGATGCGATCGTGCTCGACGCCGCCAGGCGCAGTGGCGATCTCGGTGCAACGGGCCAAGTCAACCTGGCGGCGCTGACCTGGCTCGATGAAAATCTCACCCGTTTCGGTGACCGGCTGGAACTGGAAGCGGGGACAGGCGACGATCAGGTGACGATTGTTGCCGAGGCTCGGGACGTGCGCCTCGAGGCCAGTACGGACTGGCCACTGGCCGACAATGTGCTTCAGGCGCAGGGCGTTGATTTCAACCTTCGCCTCGGCGCTGACGCTGATCTCCTGCCGACCGAGCT
>CAZXWB010000004.1:5263-32390 GCA_964644395.1 uncultured Hyphomonadaceae bacterium
AACCTGTTCCTGAACCGCGCCGAACTGGCCAGCGAGGGCACCCGTGCGACGGCGGAAGGATCGGCCGGTCTGGGTGCTGCCATGACGCTCGACCTCACCGGCGAGGTCGAGACCTCGCGCCTGTCCGGGCTCAGTGGTGCCCGCGCCGAACGGGCGCGGCTCGACTGGACACTGCGCCAGCTGGCCGGCGAACCCCGGAGGATCACCGCCCAGGGCGAGGTGGCGGGACTGGCCAATCTGCCCTTCCCGGCCGGTGACTGGCTCGGACAGGAGGCGCGCATCGATCTCGCCCTCAGCCTGGCCGAGGCCGGGCCCCTGATCGAACGTTTCATCCTGACCGGCGACAGTGTGGAAGCCGAGGCGAGCGGCAATCTCGAGGGCGAGCGCATGGCGCTGAATGCCAGCATCACCGCCGGCGCGGCGAGCGATGGCGCTCTCGCGCTCGGACCGCTCAGCCTGAATGCCACGCTCGATGGCACCTTCTCCGATTTCCGCTTCACCACCGATGGACGGGTCGAAGCGTTGGATGCCGGGGGTTTCAGTGCTGCAGGCCTTGTCATCGATGCCTCCGGCGCGCGCAGCACAGACACGCTTTCGGCCGACCTCGAACTTGCCGCAGACCAGGCGGCGGGCCAGCCCCTGCGCCTGTCCTCCTCGCTCAGCCTCGCCCAGCCGGCCTGGCAGGTCAGCGGCCTCGATCTTGATTGGGGCGGTCTCACCGCAACGGCCGATCTTTCAGGTTCGCTCGACAACCCCCTCGCCATTGACGGCAGCGCCAATGTCAGCGGCCGGCCCCCCTTCGAGGGCCTGCCCTTCTCTGCCGTCAATGCGAACCTTTCCGCCACCGGCGGGCGCATCGACCTCGATGCGGCGATAGAGGGGCTGGCACTGGCCGGTTTTGAATTCCCCGAGGCCACCATCACCGCCCAAGGCACGCCCGAAGCCATCGACTATGCCGCCCGGTTCGCCGGCGAAGGCGAGCTGCGTGCGATCTGGCGCGAGGTGCGCCTGGACCTTGATGGCCGGGCGGAACGCGGCGAAGGTGACCTCCTGGCGGTGACGAACCTGTCCGGCAGCGTGGGCGAGCTGGCCTTCGAGACGCTCGCGCCGCTGCGCACAGCGCTTTCCGATGGCTTGTCGGCGCAGACCACCCTCGGCCTTCTTGGTGGACGGATCGATCTGGAATACGCCACCGGTGAGACCCGGCGTCTTGCCGCGCGCTCCACGGAACTGCAACTCGCACCGGTGTTCGAACTGCTGGCCCGGCCCGACATTGACGGCCGTGCGGTCATCGAGACCGATCTCAGCGCCGAACCGGGTGCGCCGTTCAATGGTTCGGCCCTCCTGCGCCTGACCGGGCTCGACAGCGTCGAGGCCGACACACCTGCGCTCGACGCCGAGCTGGATGCCAATCTCTCCGCATCGGGACTGGATGCCGACGCCGAGGTCACCGGTGAGGCCGGCTTGTCCCTCGACGCGATCGCGACCGCACCCGCCGACCCGTCGGCCATGTTCGGCTTTGATGCGCAGTCCATCGCGCTGTCGGCGGAGGGCTCCGGTCCGCTGGCAACCCTCTGGGCCTATGTCGGACCTGCGGAGACCGCGCTGGCGGGCGATTTCCGCGTGACCACCGAGACGGGTAACGGCCAGGGCCTGTCAGCCGTGCTCGACATTGACGATGCCACCTTCGAGCATGGAACGCTCGGGCTTTATCTCACCAATCTCGACCTTGATGCGCGCTTCTCCCAGTCACGTCTCGTGCTGGACGCGGTCAGTGCCGAGGGCCGGGAGGGCGGAAGGGTTTCCGGCGAGGGCGCCTACACGCTGGGCGAAACGGGCCGGTTCGAGGTTACGCTCTCGGATTTGGTGGCGGTGCGCCGCCGCGGCCTGTCGGCGACGGCATCGGGCAATGTGGCCTATGATATGGGCGTCGATCGCAACGAGATCGCCGGCGAGATCATGATCGATGATGCGGTCTTCAGCCTGACGGCCCTGCCAGAATCGCGTCCGCCGACTCTCGATGTGACCTTCCGCAACCCCGAGACGGAAGAGGCCGAAGCCGAACCCGTGGATCCGACGCCGACCTATCTGGATATCACGGTAAAGGCACCCCAGCAGCTCAGCGTGCGGGGACGCGGTGTGAATGCTGAGCTCGGCGTCGATGCCACGATTGCGGGCACCCTTGTCGATCCCGACATCCAGGGCGTGGCACGGGTCGTGCGCGGTGATGTGGAATTCGCCGGCAAGCGCTTCGACTTTGTCGATTCGCGCGTCACGATCTCCGGCGATCCCTCCAATGCCCGGCTCGACCTGACCGCCGAATACGACGCGGCCGACTTCACCGCACAGATCAACATCACCGGCACGCCGTCCGCGCCGGACATTTCCATGTCCAGTTCGCCGGACCTGCCCGAGGACCAGGTGCTCAGCCGTGTCCTGTTCGGCCGCTCGCCTGCCGAACTCTCGGCCCTGGAAGCCGCCCAGCTTGCCTCGGCCCTGTCATCGCTCGCCGGCGGCGGATCGGGCTTCTCGCTCACCGGTTCGTTGCAGGACACGCTCGGGCTCGATCGGGTCGATCTTGGCCAGAGCGAAGACGGTTCGGCCTCGCTGTCCACGGGCAAGTACCTGGCCGAGGACATCTATCTCGAGGTCGAGACCACGGGATCGGGCACGCCGGGCGTGGCGATCGAATGGACGCCGCTCGAGAATGTCGAGGTCGGGACCACCATCGACCCGGTGGAGGGCCCGGAATTCAACGTCCAGTGGAAGCGCGACTATGACTGAGCGGCGGGCCTTGCCGGACCGGCCCTGACCAGCTCGAACGCGGCCATGCCCGCGAACATGGCCGCGAGGAACCCGGCCGCCTGGATCCCGCCCACGGGCAGCGCGGTGATGGCGGGGCCGGGACACAGGCCGACCAGCCCCCAGCCTATGCCGAACAGGACCGCGCCGCTTGCCAGCCGGGCATCAATCTGCCGGTTGCCGGGGAACTGGAACCGGTCGGCGAAGACCGGGCCCGATTGTGATTTCAGCACCGTAAACCCGATCGTGGTGACCACCAGCGCCGCCCCCATGACGAAGGCGAGCGAGGGGTCCCAGTTGCCGAGAATGTCCAGGAAGGCAATCACCTTGGCCGGATTGACCATCTGGGAGATGACAAGTCCGAGCCCGAAAACGAGGCCGGCGATGAGTGCGAGGATGTTCTTCGCCATGGTGTCAGCCTCCGATGAAGTGGCGCACAAGGGCGACCGTGACCATTCCGGCCGCCATGAAGGTCAGCACCGAGACCAGCGAGCGAGGCGACAGGCGCGCAAGGCCGCACACGCCATGCCCGCTGGTGCAGCCCGAGCCGAGCCGCGTGCCGAAGCCGACAAGCAGCCCGCCGGCGATGATCAGCGGCCATCCCGCCTCCATCTCGAAGGCCGGCATGGCGCCGGTGACAGCCGCATAGGCCAGCGGCGCCGCGATCAGGCCGATGACGAAGAAGACCCGCCAGAGCTTGTCGCCAGGCGCGGCGAAGGCGGCGCCGGAAAAGATGCCCGAAATGCCGGCGATGCGACCATTGAAAGCCATCAGCATGACCGCTGACAGCCCGATCAGCGCGCCGCCGATCGACGCCGAAATGGGGGTGAAATTTTCCAAGGCAGCCTCCTCTGTGAGCCGGAAGGGTCGGGGATAGGATCAGATATGTGGAAGACGCAAGGATACTTAAAGTAGCAGCCAGCGCCGGTTTCAGGCCCGGGCCGCATCATGACGCGCCTCGAAGGCGGCAATGGCATCCCCATGCTCCAGCGTCGCACCGATCTCGTCGCGCCCGGCCAGCAGATTGGTCTTGGCCTGGGCCGGGATTTCGAAGCGGTGCACGCTCTGGTCCGGCGCCTGGATGGTCTGGGCCTCGAGATCGATGTGGAACGGTCCGGGATGCTCCTCGGCGAGTGCGGCCAGTTTCGCGGCGGTCTCGCGCGGCACGATGGCCGGCAGGAGGCCGTTCTTCAGCGAGTTGTTGTAGAAGATATCCGCGAAACCCGGCGCGATGACGCAGCGAATGCCGAAATCATCGAGCGCCCAGGGCGCGTGTTCGCGCGAGGAGCCGCAGCCAAAATTCTCATCCGTGATGAGCACGCTCGCGCCCTGATACTGTGGCTGGTTCAGCACGAAATCCGGATTGTCGGAGCCGTCCTCCTGGCGCCGCCATTCATGGAACAGCCCCTCGCCAAGGCCCGTGCGCTCCGTGGTGGAGAGATACTGTTTCGGAATGATGGCGTCGGTGTCCACATTCGCCTTGAACAGCGGCGCGGCAATGCCGGAGTGCGTGTCGAAAACCTTCATGCAAACATCCGCGGATCGGTGATGCGGCCCGTCAGCGCGCTGGCGGCCGCCATGGCAGGGCTCATCAGGTGTGTGCGTCCGCCGCGGCCCTGCCGGCCCTCGAAATTCCGATTGGAGGTCGACGCGCAGCGCTCGCCCGGGGCGAGGCGATCATTGTTCATGCCGAGGCACATGGAGCAGCCCGGTTCGCGCCACTCGAAGCCCGCGGCGCGAAAGATATCGGCGAGGCCTTCGGCTTCGGCCTCGGCCGCCACAAGGCCCGAGCCGGGCACTACCATGGCGCGTACCGTATCAGCCACCTTGCCCTGCCGGGCGACCGCAGCGGCGGCGCGCAAATCCTCGATGCGGGAATTGGTGCACGAGCCGATGAAGACCCTGTCGATGGCGATGTCGCAGATGCGCTCACCGCCCTGCAGGCCCATATAGTCGAGCGCGCATGCCGCGGCGCTCCGGCGGCCGGCCTCGGTGAAGCTGTCGGCCCGCGGCACATGGCCCGTCACCGGCAGCACGTCCTGGGGACTCGTGCCCCAGCTCACCATGGGTGCGAGGCGCGCCACATCGATCTCGACCTCGGCGTCGAAAACCGCGCCGTCATCGCTCCGCCACTGGGCAAGGCGTTCGGCTTCGGTGTCCGACGGTGCCAGCGGCGTGGCGCGCAGGTAATCGAGTGTCGTCTGGTCCGCCGCCACGAGGCCGGCCCGCGCGCCGGCTTCGATGGACATGTTGCAGAGCGTCATGCGCCCTTCCATGGAGAGCCGCTCAATCGCCGGGCCAGCATATTCCAGGACGTAACCGGTGCCGCCTGCGGTGCCGATCTGCCCGATCACGGCAAGGGCCAGGTCCTTGGCCGTCACGCCCTCCGGAGTCTCGCCGACAAAGCGGATCGCCATGGATTTTGACGGGCTGAGACGCAGGGTCTGGGTGGCGAAAACGTGCTCGACCTCGGATGTGCCGATGCCGAAGGCCAGCGCGGCGAAGGCGCCGTGGGTGGCGGTGTGGCTGTCGCCGCAGACCACGGTCATGCCGGGCCGCGTGCGGCCCTGTTCGGGGCCGACAACATGCACGATCCCGTTTTCCCGATCGCCCATGCCCCAGCCAGGCACGGCGAAGTCAGACCGGTTGCGGATCAGCGCCTCGACCTGTGCCCGCGCGGCCGGGTCCTCGATGGTGGCGACGCCGCCGGACTGCCCCACTGTCGGGATGTTGTGATCGGCCACGGCCAGCGTCCGGTCGGGCCGGCGCAGCGGGCGTCCCGCCGCGCGCAGGCCGGCAAAGGCCTGGGGCGAAGTCACCTCATGAATCAGGTGCAGGTCGATATAGATAAGGGCTTCGCCGCCGGGCAGATCCTTGACCTTGTGGGCGTCCCAGAGCTTCTGGTAGAGCGTTTTCGCAGCCATGCGGGGCCATTCCTTTCCTCGACCACCGTTTGAAGCGCAGAAACGGGGAGATTTCTACCCCATTTCGCCATTGTGTGCGAAGGGCCATGCTCGCGGTGGCCGAAGGCCGCCGAGCTATGCGAGTTCAAACCCGCCCGTCGAATGACAATGCCATGACGCATGCGCCAAAGATGACCGAAGTACCGGCTTGGGAAATCTCGCGCCGGGACGCGGCCGATGCCAGGGGCCTGGCAGGCGCCATGCTCGCGGCGCATTTCGGAGGTGCCGTGCCGCCGTCCCATCCGGGCACGCGGACCGATCCCGGGACCGGATGCCCGCTGGCGATCTCACCCTGGCTCAGCTGGTCGCGCACCCGTGGGGCCGTGCTCGCCGCGCTGTACGGGTCCGGCCCGGTGGGCTGCGACGTGGAACGCGTGCGCGCCGTTGATGCCCTGTCGATGGTGGGCACAATCGGTTCGCAGGCCGAGCGCGATTGGCTGAGCCAGCAGGCCGAACCCGCCCGAACCCGCGCCTTCTTCCGGCTCTGGACGGTCAAGGAAGCGGTCCTGAAGGCCGCCGGCACCGGCTTTCGCCATGATGCGCGTCGGCTCTCGGTGCCGGAGGCGCTCCTGGCGGCGCGACAGCCGGAAGTGGTCATCGCCTGTGCGGGCCAGTCCTGGCATATCCGGATCAGGGCCGAGGGGCCGTTCCAGATGGCGCTGGCCTGGCAAATGCGGACCTGAACACCCAGCCGGCGAGGGTCTTTCCAGCGGCGTGGCGCGGGTCTTCCATGTCGAACACCATGAAGTCCACCGAACCATAGGGCGCCACCTGCAGCCCGCCCCGGCGCGAGACAAAGCCGAGCGCGGTGTAGAAATCCCTCAGGTGCGCCTCGGCCAATATCACCGCATAGCGCCGCTGCTCCGCGATGATGGCTTCGAAAAGGCGTCCGAGCAGGGCGTTCAGGACCTCCCGCCCGCGCTCGCGCGGATCGGTGACCAGCTTGCTGACGATCACCGTGCGACTGGCAAAATCGGGGAGGTGCTTGTCAATCTGCCAGTTCGCGAAGGGTTCCAGATCGCCCGGAGCGTCGATGAAGATGAGCTGGCAGGACGCCGCCAGGACGTCGTCGCGGAACAGGGCGAAACTTCGCCCCAGCGTGTCGGTCGGCTGCACCAGGCGGCGGGCCTCGGCATCGGCGCCGTCCAGCGTGAACCCCATCTCGCGCACATAGACCCGGTATCTGAGATGCTGGACCAGCGCCAGGGTGCGCGCGTCCACCTCGATGACCTCCATCACCGGATCAGCCATTCTGCACGCTCCACGCCTTTGCCGCGCGGTCGAAGCGAAGCGTGTAACGCGTGCGGGGCCGGCTATCGGTCCAGGCCCACACGCCGTCATGGTCAATGCGGGCCGGATGCACGTCCCAGGCGCGGGCAAAATGCTCCCGGATCAGGACCGACTTCACAAGTGCTGTGCCGCTGAGGCCCTGTGCGCCATAGGCGGTCGCCACCGAACCCGGCAGCCAGTCGCAGGCCATCAAATCGGCCGGCCGCAGGCGCGTGGTGCCGTCATCATGGTCGGTGAGCGGTGTCATGTTGCTCACCCGCTCGCCCGCGATGAAGGCAAAGCGCGCCTGGGGGTCGAGCCGGGCGAAACGGCCCTTGGGAAACGCCTTCTCAACGAGTTCCATCACCGCGAAGCATCCCGCCTCGCTGAACGCCTCGATGCGCAGGGGCAGAATGTCCGGCGGATCGGCATCGCCAAGCGGGGCGCCGCGAACGGTCAGCGTCCCGGTCTCCGGCAGCGATCCGAAAACCGTCAGCGAACGGATCAGGCGGGGATAGATGATCCAGTCGCCCTCGAGCGCGAACCAGTCCTCCGCCGACTGGTGGGGCACGCCATGGACCAGGCCGTCCAGAATCACCGGATCGAAGGCGTCGCCCGGTCTCGCCGCGCGCGACAGGTCCAGCGTGATCTCGAAACCCGACGCGTCGCGTCGCCCGCCGGTCACGGTCTGCATGGCCGGCCCGTGGAACAGGTCACAGCTGGTATAGAGGTCGGAAATGTCGCGGGCGTTGTCCCCCGGTGCGGGCAGGGTGAAGTCCTCCGGGGCGTTAGCCGGGGCTGGTCTCCATTGCCCCTTTGCTAGATGGCGGCGGCGATCACTGCTCGCCAAGCCCTCATCGCCGGTCAGCCTGAGCGCGCCGTCTTCGCCTGAGGTCGCCTCCAGCCAGAGACCCGTTTTCGGCACCGTCGCCCAGGCTTCGGGCGCAAAATTCTCCAGCCTGACCGGACCCCCGGCGCGCGCGACGGCGGTCTCGAGCGCCATGCCTGCCATCGCCATCAGCGGCAGTGCCGGGACCGTGCGTGTCGGGCGGTGGTCGCTGACCCAGGGCGTGTCGGCGGCGATGAAGTTGCGGCGCCGTCCGGGCGCGGGCTCTGTTTCGCGCACAGCGAGCGTGAAGCGCGGCATCTCATAGATGCGCATGCCATCGATAAAGAGGTGTCCGCGCGCGGTGACCAGCGTGCGCTCCGGCTGCGCGTCGATCTCCAGGATATCGACAAGCGTGGTGACCTCGCCCGTCTCCGGCGTCACCTGTCCGCGATAGGTCCAGCTGAGATCCTCGCCCGCCGCCAGCAGTTCGAAACGGGGGTGCGCGAACCGCTCACCGAGGCCCTTCAGCGCGGCGGCGCGCGCGGCGAGTTGTGCCAGCGCGTCGAGGCCGAGCGAGCCCGGCTGGACCGGGTCGGAGAAGAAATGCGCCCGGAAATACCAGGCCCGGGGATCAACGCCCTGCCGACCACGAATGCGTCCCTGGCCGGCTTCGCCTCCTGCTGCATTCCAGTAATCCACACGGTCGAGCATGGCCATACGGCCCGTCGGCCCTTCGGGCGCCCCGGCGTTACCGTCAACCTCCATCGCCGGCAATGCCAGCGCCGCCAGGGCATCTTCATTGCGTTTCAGCCCGGCCTGGGCCGCGAGCGCCTCGGCCGTGAAGAAGCCGAAGCTTGTCTCCATGCTCATCACGGCGCGCCCCTCACTGTCGGTCACGTCCACATCGTAGAAGACGATGGTGAGCGGACCGGCGCGCGAGATGCGGGTGAGCTTCGTGGAGATGCCGAGCGTCCCGGAATCGGGGCCGATCTCGACATGCACCGTGGCCTTGCCGTCGAGATTGCGGAAATAGCTGTCGCCGGAAAGCGCGAGCCCGCAGAAACCGGCAAGCCAGCCACAGGGCTGCAGCGCGATTTCCGTCAGCACCGCCAGCGGCATCTTGCCGCTGCCACTGTCGCGGAAATACCAGGCCTCGGGCGGGACGTCGTATTCCGCGGCCGCCGTTGGCCCGGCTTCCTTCTGCCCCGGCGCGCCATCGACCGAGACCACGCGCGTGACGAAATGGAAGGGCGGCGAGGGCAGGCGAGGCAGGCGTCCGCCATTGTCGAAATGGGCATAGAGCGAGCCAAGGGCCCGCGACGGGGCGCCCGAGGCCATTTCGGCCAGCGCTGTCTCATCACCGCGCACGTCGCCTGCGGTGCCGACCTGCCGGGCAGGCCGCATGGGGCCGGCGAGCTTTGGCCATCGGGGCACGAGCTTCAGCCCGAAGCGCGGACAGTAGAACACCTTCTTGCCGTCGGAGCTTGCCAAAAGCGTCGCAAAAAGCGTCGGCTGCGGCGACATGATGATCTCGTCGACGAAGATCTCATAGCTGACCTCATGGTCGCTGTCGGGGATGACCTGTCCGCGGCAGATGAATTTCGACGGCTCACCTGTCACGGGCTCGAAGACGTGGCTGTCGGCGGCAAGCGTCATGCCGAGCGCGCCCATCATGAAGCTCATCACCTGCACCGCCGCCTCGACCATCAGCGTGCCGGGCATGCAGGGATCATTGTGGAAATGGCCGTCATAGAACCAGGCATCGGTGGGAACGAACTGGCGCGCGCGGATATAGCCGCGTCCCCAGGGCCCGCCCTCGGGCTCGAACTGCTCGATTTCGTCAAACAGGGCGAGGTCGCCGCCGGGCAGGCGTGGCGGGCGTGACTGCGGCGCCGCGCGCTCGAAGCCTGCACCGAAGCAGGTGAAGGCGTCGCCCGCACGGAAAGCATCTATGTCGTCGGGGCCGAAGGCGCGCTTGGCGGTCGGTGAGACCGCGTCGAGACGCGGCTCAGCTGTCGGCGGATCTTCGCTGGCGGCGTCCCATAGCACGCCCTTGGAGGCCGCGAGTTCCGCGTCGGTGAAGAAGCCCGCCTGCCCATTCCGCACCGACAGGATCAGCCGCTCGCCTGCATAGCAGTCATAGCGGATGAAGAACATGCGCACGCCATTGAGCTCGGTATGGCCGGTGATTTCGATCTGGTAGCGCAGCGTCTCGCCCACTTCCGCCAGAGGTCCGTGGAAGGTCAGTTCGCAGCCGAGCAGGCGGTAGATGCGTTCGGACTGGTTGAACTGGTCGACCCCCATCCAGGAAATCAGCAGGAGGTCGGCCTGGCCCGCCTCGATGAAGGGCCCGAGCCGCATCTGGCCATTGAAAACCGCCCAGTGGTCCGCCGTGACATCGCTTTCCGACCAGAGCGTGCCCTTGCCGATGACGTTGGGCGGGGCATCGATCCCCGTCACCCGATCGCACAGCAGGAGCGGCGGGCGCGGCATGCGGACCTGGCGTTCATAACCGTCCTGGGGCGCGAATTCAGGGCCAAGCACCGTCGACAGCGGTTCAAAAGCGACCTGTTCCAGATCCGCGCGCGACAGGGTCGGTCCGACGGGCGTGCGCCAGTCGAGCGGCTTTGGCGGGCGGACGGGCAGGGCCGGCTTCTGGCGGGTCTTCGAAGGTGCGGCCGGGGCGGCTGAAGCTCGTGGGGCGGGCAGCGTGGCGGTCTCGCTTCCCCAGAAGCCCTCGGGCCAGCCCACTACTGGGCGCGCGGGCGCGGCCGGAAGCGGACAGGGGCGCCGGGTCGGAAGCGGCTGTCGCGGCACGCCGGGATGGGGTGCAATGACCACCGGATGGGCGGGCCCGGGCGTGTCTGTCTCGCCCGCAACCGTCTTGTGCGCCGACAGGGTCGCCAGCGGTGTCCAGCGCACCTGCCCGCCGGTGAGCGACAGGGTCCGCTCGGCATCGGCGAGTTCATCAAGGCCCTCATCAAAGCCGCCAAAGTCCCAGCCGCCGGCGGCCACGGCGCTTGCGAACTCCGCCAGTCCGGCCGCCGCGTGGGCAACGCCGTAACATCGGGCAAAGGCGCTGTCAGACGGCGCGAATGCCAGGCGCGATGTGTCCGGCTCAACCGCGGCGAGACGGGCGAGCGGTGCGCGCGACAAGAGGCCTGGGCGAGCCAGCACCAGCGCGGCAGCGGCGTCACCGGCAGGGGCGTCCACACCAAGGCCCGACAGCGCGGCCTCATGCATGTCATTGGCGGCAAAATCCGCCGCCGCCACCACGGCGACATCCACCTCGCCTGTCCTCAGGGCCTCCAGGGCGGTGTCCAGTGCCACGAGCCCCGACGCGCCCTCTGCCATCAGCGCAAAGCCCTGCCCGCGCCAGTCGCGCGCCGCGTTCAGGCGGTTGGCGCTGACATTGGGCATGGCACCGGTCACGTCGGCGGCCGAGAGCGGCGCCTCCACCGCATCGCGCAAGCGCTCAGCCGCCGGGCCGGTGGGCGCCCGCCCGAGGCGTTCGGCAATGCGCTCCCGCCACATCCAGCGCGCCGACTCCGTGGCGCAGGAAAACCCGACAAAGCAGCCGATGCGCTCACCGGCGGGCAGGTCGTCCAGCCCCTCGAGGGCCGCCTCGACCACTTCGAAGACCGCCGCCTGCTGAGCCGTGGCCCGCTCCAGGTCGCGCGGTGGTACGCGGAGCTTCCGCGGATCGAGACCGATGGCCGGACTGTCGCCCTGCGCCGCCGCACCGCGGGAGAGACGGGAGAGAACCGCGGCCACGCCCTGGTCCGGGCCGGCGCGCAGGCCAAGACCCACAATGTCCATGGCCGGTGCGTCCGGCGGCACTACGGGTGCCGGGGCGCGGACGCCATCATCTTCGCTCAGCACGAGATGGGCATTGTTGCCGCCAAAGCCGAAGGTCGATACGGCAGCAACGCGCAGGCCCTCGCCCGACCAGTCTTCGGCCGCGTCCTGCAGTTTCAGCGGCGCCTCGTCCAGAAGCGCCAGCGGGGTTCCGTCGGCGCGCATGGGGGGCAGTGTCCGGTGGCGCAGGGCCTCGACAAGCTTGACCAGGCCCGCCATGCCGGAGGCGGTGATCAGGTGCCCGGTCTGGGATTTGAGCGAGCTGACGGCGACAGGTGCTGCGGCGCCTTCCAGCAGGCGGGCGGTGGAGGTGATTTCAACGCCGTCACCCACCGGCGTGCCCGTGGCGTGGGCCTCGAGCAATTGCAGGTCGCGCGCCGGGTCCAGCCCGGAGTGCGCCCAGGCACGCTGCATGGCTTCGAACTGGCCGCCCGCATCGGGCACGAGCAGCCCCTTGCGCGCACCATCATTGGCCAGCCCGATCCCGCGAATGACACCCAGCACGGGCAGGCCCGCCGGCACGTCCGCCAGCCGGCAGAGCGCCACCGCCGCAGCTCCTTCCGAGGCCACAAGCCCGTCGGCACCCGCCATGAAGGGTCGGGACCGCCCCGACGGGCTGGCCGCGCCGAGGGCGTGGAAACCCTGCTGCAGCATCAGGTGGTCGACCGCGTTCAGGCCGCCAACGAGCGCCATGTCCACCTCAACGGCCCGGAGCCGGTCGCAGGCCAGCTTCAGTGCGTACAATGAGGACGCGCAGGCCGCATCAAGCGCGAACACCGGGCCCCGCGCGCCGATCGCATCGGCAAGGTGGCGCGCCGGGCCACCTGAATCGAAACGATGCGCGGGCTGGTCTGCGGCCTGGCCCTCCCAGACACTGGCGGCGACATCACACAGGCCCCGGCTCGGATAACCGAGCTGGGCGAGGATCACCGCGGTGCGCTCCGGCGCAGCATCAAGCCCGTGCGCGCCGGACATGGCCTGATGGCCGGTGCTGATGAGCCACTGCGTACCCATGTCAAAGGCGCTATCCGGGTCGCCTTCGAAGCCGGTGACGAAACCACCGGTGAAACCGAATGCATCCTGGCGGGTCGGGTCAATCCCGAACCGCCCCGCCGGTGGCGCACCGATCAGGCTGTTACCGCCGAGAACGGCCCGCCACAGCGCGTCTGGCGACGGGGCGCCGGGCAGGATGCAGCCCGTTCCGATGATGGCGATGGGAGCGGCGCCCGGCATGGTTCAGCCCGCCACCACGGCTTCGACCGGGGCGTCCGCCCCAAGGCCCATGAGGCGTGCGAAGGCATCGGCGCCGCCCGTCCGCGACAACAGTTTCACGCCCTGCGCCTCGAAATGGCGGGCCAGCTCGGGGCTGACCATGCCACCGGCCCAGGGACCCCAGTTGAAACTCACCACGGTGCGGTTCCGGCGTTCCGCCTTGAGCGCCCGGGCAACGCGGTTCAGCACCTCGTTGGCCATGGCATAGTCGGCCTGCCCGGCATTGCCGAAGCGCGCCGACACCGAGGAAAAAAGCGCGATGTGATCCAGTTCATCGGCCTGCAGATGATCAAGCAGATGGCGCAGGCCCTCCACCTTGGGCGCAAAGACGTTGGCAAGCTGTTCAGGTGTCTTGTCCTCGATGCGCTTGTCGGCCAGAACGCCAGCGCCATGGATAAGGCCCGTGACGCGCCCGAAGCGTTCCCGCGCGGCCGCCACGGCGCGTTCGGCACCCTCCGGCGATGAGACATCCGCGGCGATGTAATCCGCCGAGGCGCCGGCCTGCTCGATGGCCGACAGCGTTGCGTGGATGTCCCGGCCCGAGAGCAGGGCGCGGGCGGTCCGGTCGATTTCCTTCGGTGTGACGGACTGTCCGCTCGCCCTGGCGTTGTTCAGGAGCAGGGCGCGCAGTTCGGCGAGGTCGCCGGTCTCCGGAATGTGCTGCGGCCAATCGACCGGTCGGGATCGCCCGGCGAGCATGAAGCGCGCGCCGCTGCACCGCGCCAGTTCCACGACGCAGTCGGCGGTGACGCCGCGACCACCACCGGTGACGAGGAAGACATCTCCCGCCCCGATCGCGCGGCCTGCCGGAGATGGCGTGAGCGCTTCCAGCGCGGGTTCGAAGCGGCTGTTACCGCGAAACAGGGTTTCGACGGGCAGGCCTGCTGCCATGGCGAACAGCTGTTCCAGCACTGCATCGTCAGCGTCCGGAACATGGACCATGGACACCGACCGGTCCGGCCATTCCCTGGCGGCGGTCTTGGCGAGCCCGGCGGCGCCACCGCGCCAGGCGGCCGCCCGTCCAGGGGCTTCAGGATCGATGTCATCGACGAGCAGAACGGGTGTGTTGCACCCGGCGACCGACTGCAGTTGATCCAGATGAGCCGTGTGGACCTCCGTCGGCGTGCCCGCATCATGGTCGCAGGCAATCAGGATGAGGTCGGCCTCGTCTCGGGCGCCGCACGCCACGCCGGCATTGCCTGCTGCGCGGCGAAATCTTTCGGCCAGTGCGCCGTCGCCGGAGACCCAGACAGATTTTGCCGGCGCAGCCGTGGGCAGGGGCGCCGCCGGGCGCCAGCCGATGGCCTCCATGCGGGCCTCAGCGGGGCGGGGTGCGGGACGCGGTGCCGGAAAATCCGCCGCGTCCCTCAGGCAAAAAAATCGGCAATGCTCCGGATCGAGCGGAGCTCGCCCATGCGCGAGGGGTCGATATCGGGCAGGTCGGGCCGCGCTTCGCGCAGGGCCGAGAGGATTTCCACCTGCTTGATGGAGTCCACGCCAAGCTCGGCTTCCAGATCCATATCGGCGTCGAGCATGTCCTCCGGATAGCCTGTCTTCTCTGCGATCAGCCCGGTGATGAGCGATGACAGGTCACCGCCACCGGCCCCGTTGGCGACCTGCGGCGCACGGCCGTTCGTGGCCGGTTGAGGGGCTTGCGCCGGTGCCTGCGGGACGGCCGCGGGCGCGCCGCCGCCGATGAAGGCGGCGATGCGGCCAATGGAGCGGAGTTCGGCCAGTTCAGAGGGATCGATCTCTGGCAGGTCGGGGCGTGCATCCCGCACAGCCGACAGGATTTCCACCTGCTTGATGGAATCCACGCCAAGCTCGGCTTCGAGATCCATGTCGGCGTCGAGCATGTCCTCAGGATAGCCGGTCTTCTCTGCCACGATCGCGGTGACGAGGGCGCGGGCATCGTTTGCCGGTGGCGCACTGGCTGGCGCCGGCGCGGCGGCTTGCGGCGCAGGTGACGAGGCGGGCGAAGGGGTCACACTGGCGAATTCAGCCAGCCCGTTTGCCGCGTGGCCATTGGCGGCCCCGTTCGCGACCGGCGGCTGGGCGGCCGGTGTCGGCATGGACAGTGGTTGGGGCTGGGGCAGCGGGACCGGCGCTGAGGGTTGGCCGCCGAGCAGGGCGCTCGATGCATTAAGGAACTGGGTATGGGCGGCGCTGGCCATCTGCATGAACTCTGCGTGGCGGGCGCTCATATCGGCATAGATACGCTCGATCGCGGTCTGGGATTCGTCTGGTTCGCGGGACATGGGCAAGTTTTCTTCTTGGCTCTCTGAGGTGATCTCTTTCGGGAGGGGATCGGCGGGAAGGTTCGGTTTCTGGTTCGCGCCGGAAATCCAGATGGCGTGTTTCGGCGGCTCTGGAGGTGGCGGCGGTGCCGGCCGGTCGGCGTAGAGGGCGGCGAAGTCGAGTTCAAGGCCGCGCACGCTCAACTCACCGAGGGCGCCGAGGAAGGCTGCAAGCCCGCCGCTGCCCTTGCGGTCGCTGGCGATTATCACGGCTCCGCGCCCCTCAAGGCACTGGCGCGCCAGGGTCGAGACCACGCGTCCCGGCCCGACCTCGAGGAAGGTGTCGACGCCGCTGTCGGCCATGGTTGCCACCATCTCCCGGAAGCGGACGGGTTCGCGTATCTGGCGGGCAAGCGCCTCCGGAATCGCGGCGGCGTCATCGGGGTAGGCTGCGGCGGTCGTGTTGGCGAAAACGGGGATGGACGGTGCGCCGATGTCTTGCCGGGAAAGGAAGTCCCGAAACGGTGCCTCGGCGCTGGCGACGATGCCCGAATGGAAGGCTGACGCCACCGGCAGGCGCGTGGCCTTCAGCCCGGCCGCCGCGAGCTTGTCCTGCAACGCGTCGATGTCCGGCGTCGGGCCGGAGAGCACCACCTGGTTCGGCGCATTGTCATTGGCGATGGTGACGTCCGGATAGGGCGAGACGTGCGGCGCCAGCCTTTCAGCGCCGGCCTGCACCGCCAGCATGGCGCCGGGCGCGCCGGCAGCAGCGTCAGCCATGAAGCCTGCCCGCGCCCTGGCGATGGCCAGCGCGGTCTCGGCATCGAAGGCACCCGCGGCATGCAGCGCCATGATCTCCCCGAAGCTGTGGCCGGCGGCGGCGTCCGGCGTCAGGCCAAGCTGCCTGAAGACCGCCAGGTGAGCGAGCGTCGCGGCGGCAATTGCCGGCTGGGCGTGGGCGAGCGCCGTGACGGCATCCGCCTGTGCCTTGCGCCCGCCATCGGTGAACGCCGTCGGTGGGAAGGCCAGTTCATGGAGGCGCAGGGGACCGGTGTCGGGATGTGCCGCCGCCAGGTCCCAGGCCGCCAGCGCCGCCGGAAAGGCCATGGCGAGTTCGGCGCCCATGCCGACAAACTGGCTGCCCTGTCCGGGAAACAGGAAGGCAAGCTTGCCTGGGCGCACCGGCGTGACCGATAGCGAACATCCCGACGGAAGCGGGCCCGCGGTTTCGCCAGAGCGCGCCAGTGCGGCCAGTTTCTGCAGCCTGTCCCGGGCCTCCTGCGGTGAGGTGGCGACAATTGCCGCGCGGGCCGGATCGCTGGTGGTGAAATCCAGATGGCTCTCGCTGGCTTCATGCGCGAGGGCCTCTTCCGAGACGAGACGGGCGGCAAGCGCCTCAAGTTCCTTCGCCAGCGCCTCACCACTGGCATCGGAGACAAGCAGGAGTTCCGCGCCATGGGTGCGGGGCAGGACGGGCGCGTTCGGCCCGGTGTATTCCTCCAGTGTGACATGGAAGTTCGAGCCGCCAAATCCGAAGCTGCTCACCGAGGCCCGCCGCGGCGCAGCCGAGACCCAGGGCCGCGCCGTGGTGGAGACGCTGAAGGGTGAACCCTCCAGCGCCGGGGCAGGGGCCTCGACCTTCACGGTGGGCGGCAGGACCTTGTGGCTGAGCGAAAGCGCGGCTTTGATCAGGCTGGCCGCGCCGGCCGCCGCCTTGGTGTGGCCGATCTGGCTCTTCACCGAACCCAGCGCGCACCAGGGGCGTTCAGCCTGTCCCGCGGAGTCGAAGACCCGCTTGAGCCCGGAAATCTCCGCCGCGTCGCCCGCCTTCGTGCCCGTGCCGTGGGCTTCCATGAGCCTGACGGTCTCCGGCCTGTAACCGGCCTTGTCATAGGCGCGCTGGATGGCACGGGCCTGGCCCTCGGGCAGCGGCGCATAGATCGCCGTGGCACGGCCATCGGAGCCCCCGCCAAGGCCCTTGATCACGGCATGGATGCGGTTGCCATCGCGTTCGGCATCGCCAAGGCGTTTCAGCGCCACCAGCCCGACGCCCTCGCCGAGCATGGTGCCGTCGGCCTTGTCGGAGAAAGGCCGGCAGTCGCCGGTGGGCGACAGGGCAGGGGTCTTGGAAAAGCACATGAACATGAGGATGTCGTTCAGCGCATCGACGCCGCCCGTGATCACCATGTCGCTGTCGCCGCTGACAAGTTCATGGCAGGCGATCTGCAGCGCCGAGAGCGACGAGGCGCAGGCGGCATCGGTGACATAGTTCGAGCCGCCGAGGTCGAGACGATTGGCGATGCGCCCGGCCACCACATTGCCGAGCATGCCGGGGAATGTGGCTTCCGACCATGTCGAATAGTGCGCCTCGACGCGTGCAGCGATCGCCGCGGCCCGCTCGTCCGGCAGCCCTGCCTCCACCAGTCTGCGTTTCAGGACAGGGGCCTGTAGCCGCGCCGACATGTGCCCGACGAGTTCCGTCGCCGAGGCCACGCCCAGCACGCAGGATGTCGTCTCGCGGGCGACCTTTCCGCCGCTGTCGGCCTCCACGGCATTCAGCAGCGCGTCGGCCACCATCAGGCCCAGGATCTGGCTTGTATCGGTGGCCGCCACCGCGGCGGGCGGGATGCCGTGGGCAAGGGGGTCGAAGGGCACCGGGTCGATGAAACCGCCCCGGCCGCCATAGGTCTTGTCCGGGGTCAGGGGGTCGGGATCGTAATGGTCGTCGAGTTGCCAGTGGCTTTCCGGCACGGGGCGCAGCGTATCCACGCCCTCGGTGATGTCGCGCCAGAATCCGTGAGTCGTGCCGCGGCCGGGAAACAGCGCGCCGAGGCCGACAATGGCGATGTCGAGGGGCCGGCTCACGCGGCGAGCTCCGCTGAGATGATTTCCGGACGGATGTTGAAGGCCTCCGCCGGCAGCGCCAAACCCATGGCGCGGGCCTGCTGGGCGCGGATCAGGCGTGCGGCGCCCTCCATGATGTTCCAGCCGATCTCGGCAACCGTGCGGTTCTCCACCGGTGCGAGGTGTGAGCCGGCGACCCATTCATTGAAGGCGCCCATGGCGGGGCCGCACCAGATCTGGAAGTCGGAGGTCCGCGCGGCAATGCCCTCGCGTGCCCATTGTGCCCCGAAAAACAGATAGCGACGGATCACCAGGGCCAGCTGTTTCACCGGGTCGGCCATTGCGCGTTCCAGTTCGCCGGGATTGGCCTCCGCCATGAAATCCGCGGTCTTCGCCCAGGCCTCGGCGAAGGGTTCGCCGAGCACGGTCTCGATGAAGTCCCGGTCCCTTTCCGGCAGGTCCTGAAAGCCGAGGCCACGCCGGTGGATCTCCGCCAGCCGGTTGCCGCGCGGACCGAACAGGGTGCCGCGCTTGAGCACCTGCACCTTCACGCCCTGCTCGAACATGTCCGCCGCGGGGGCCATGATCACGTCCGCAGGTCCGGCCTTGGCAAGCAGGGCGCGGCCCTCCGCCGACAGCCCCGATTCCACCGCGCTCTGATTGATCGAGCCGGTCAGTACATAGGCAGCGCCCATCTGGAACGCGCTGGCCGCCGCATGGGGCGTGCCGATCCCGCCGGCAAGGCCGATGCGGATGGATTCCGGGGCGAGACCATGCTGCGCGCAGACCCTGGCCCTTGCCGCGATGAGTGAGGGAAGCAGCGTCGCCGCGGGCCGATTGTCGGTGTGGCCGCCACTGTCGGCTTCGGCGGTGATGTCGCAGGCCACGGGCACGTTGGCGGCGAGCAACGCCTGTTCGTCCGTAATGTCGCCGGCGGCCACGAGCGCGCGCAGGATCTTCTCCGGCGCCGGGGCCATGAAGCGTTCGGCCACCTCGGCGCGCGACACCTTCGCAAAGACATGGGTGGAACGCTGGACCGAGCCGTCGGCAGCCCGCGACAGGCCGCTGGCGCTGTAACGCACGATCTCCGGCGAGAGCGCCATGAAGGCCGAGGCCGACACCCGCGCCACGCCCCGGGCGAGGAAAAGGTCGACAATGGCGCGTTCCTGTCCGGGCTGTTGCGGGCTGTGGATCAAATTGGCGCCCCAGGCGGCGGCATCGGGGCCGAGTTCGGCGGTGATTTCGGACAGTCCGTCGGCCACCGTGTCGGGCCTGAGACCGGCACTGCCATAGAAGCCCATGAAACCGGCCTCCACCGCGGCGATCACCATGCGCGGCGTGGCGATGCCGCGCGCCATCTCGCCCACGACGTAGGGAAAGCGGCAACCATGGGTACCGGTGAAGGCGGCGTCGCCCAGCCATTCCGGATAGACCGGTGCCAGCGTGATGGCTTCGCCCGAAAGGCCCTTGAGTTGTGCTGCGGCGCGCACGTCGTTAACGACGCCTGCTGCGCCGGTGATGCCGTCTGCCATCGCCCGTTCTCTGCGATTACTTCGCCCAGTGCACACTCAAGCGTTGAATGAGAGAAGATTCAACCCCAAAATTAACCAATCTGTGGTTGTGGTGTGGATTCGGCTTCTTCGGCATGCGATCGGCCGAAGATTCGGAGGTGCAGCACCAGCAAGGCCGGCAGCAGTAGTACGAGCACCGTCGTACCGATCAGGATTCCGAAGCCGAGCGAGACAGCGGTCGGGATCAGGAACTGGGCCTGGACGCTGGTTTCGAAGATGATGGGCGTGACCCCGAGGAATGTCGTCATGGTCGTCAGCAGGATGGCCCGGAAACGGTCGAGCATGGCATTGATCACGGCCTCCTCGCGCGCCTCGCCATTGGCCAGGCGCTCGTTCAGGAAGTCGGTCACCATGAGCGAGGTGTTGATGATGACCCCCGCCAGGCCGATCACGCCGAAGAAGGAGAGCAGCGAAAGCTTGAGCCCGAGCAGGGCATGGCCGATGAGCGCGCCCATGAAGCCGAAGGGGATCGCCATCATGATCACCAGCGGCTGGCTGTAGGACCGGAAGTTCAGCGCCAGCAGGATGTAGATCACCACCAGTGCCAGGGTGAAGTTGCGCTGGATGGCCGGCGCGGCCTCGGCCTGCTGCTCCTGGTCGCCGGCCAGCGTGGCACGCAGGCCCTCATAGTCTTCGGCCACCGACGGCACGATCTCGCCCAGCAGCCGGTCCATCACCTCGTCTGCGGTTGTGACCTCCGCATTGACAAAGGCCGACAGGCTGTAGACCGCACGGCCATTGACGCGGTTGATCGTGGCCGGCGCCGGCTGGATGTCGAGGTCTGCCACCGTGCCCAGGGGGATGTATCCGTCCTGCACCGGAATGCGCAGGTCCTTGAGCGTGGAAATCGAGGAGCGCTCCTCCTCCGGCAGGCGGACACGCACCTCGATTTCCTCGCGGTCGCGCTGGATGCGCGTCGCCTCGGCCCCGAAGATCGCCGCGCGCACCTCGCGCGCCAGGTCGGCCTGGGTCAGGCCATAGTCCCGCGCCAGGGGCTTGAACTGGATGCGAACCTCATCGGTGGTGCGGAACCGGTCGTCGCGCACATCGAAGACACCGGGGATGGATTCCAGCTGTGTGCGGATTTCGGCGAGCGCAGCGCGGGTGTCCGCGTCGCGCCGGGCTGAAAGGAGGATTTCCACCGGCGCGCCCGGGCTCACCAGATCCGAGGTGAAGGTGAGTTTCTGGGCGCCGGGTATCTCACCCACCGCATCGCGCCAGGCGCGCTCGAACTGCGCCGCGGTGAACTTGCGCACGCCGGAATCCTTGATCTTCGCAACGATGTAGGCCTTGTTGCCGGCCGCCCCGCCGCCCGGGCTTCCGGGCTCTGGCCCGCCGCTGGCCAGCGGCGCACCGAGGCTCCACAGCACGGCCTGGACCGTGCCGTCCTCGCCAATGGTCTCGGCGGCATCGCGGGTGCGCGCGGCAATCCGTTCGGCATATTCGATGGTACGTACTTCCGATGCCCCCTCGGCAAGTTCAAGTTCGGCGGTTACGTATTCCCCTTCAATCGATGGGAAGAATTCCGATTTCACCACACCGCCGGTGATCAGTGAGAGGCTGGCAAGGAACAGGCCGAAGCCCGCCATGACGGTCATGACCGGACGGTAGGCGACAAAGGTCACGGCGCTTTTCAGGGGCCCGCTGCGGAAACGGCGCAGCCCGCTCGCCACAGTGTCGCGCAGCGGATCGGCCAGGCGCCGGGGCGACCACCAGGCCGGCTCCACCTCGTGCAGGTGTGACAGGTGGCGCGGCAGGACGAAGAAACTCTCGATCAGCGACAGGACAAGCAGCAGGATCACGATGACCGCGATGTCGCCGATGAAATCGCCGAAAACGCCGGGGATGATCAGCAGCGGGACGAAGGCGCAGATAGTCGTGGACACCGAGAACAGGACCGGCCGCGCCACGCGCGACACGCCGAGCCGTGCGGCCGCCATGGGGCCCTCGCCACGTCGCCAGTTGGCGTGGATGTTCTCGCCGACGACAATGGCGTCATCCACAATGATGCCGATGGCCAGGATGAAGCCGAAGAGCGAGAGCTGGTTGATGCTGATCCCGAGCAGGAACATGGGAAAGAAGACGCCGGCAAAGCAAACGCCGACGCCGATGGCGGTCCAGAAGGCGATGCGCAGGTCGAGAAAGGCAAGCAGCAGCACACAGACCAGCGCCAGACCGATCACGGCATTCTTGGTCAGCAGTTCGATGCGCTGTTGAAGATAGACCGACTCATCGCGCCAGAGCGTCGCCTGGACGCCGTCGGGAAGGACGCCGCTGATCTCGTTGTCCATATAGTCGCGCACCGCCGCGGCCACGTCGAGCTGCTTCTCCTGTCCGACGCGGAAGACCGTGACAAAGGTCGCCGGCTCGCCATTGAAGACCGCCAGAACCGGTTCGTCGGCCAGTCCGTCATTCACCTCCGCCACGTCGCCCAGAAGGATGGGCGTCGAAGTCGCCCCGGAGCCGATCACCACCTGTTCAAGCTGTTCGCCGTTGCGCCGCTCGCCGACGCTGCGCACGCGCACGAGCTGGGAACTGTCCTCGATCTCGCCGGCCGAGAGGTCGAGGCTCTGGGCGCCGATGGCGTTGGCGATGCCGGTCAGCGACAGATTGCGCGCGCGCAGGGCGTCTTCATTCACGGTCACATCGATCAGGTATTCCGGCGCACCGCCGATCTCGACCAGTGACATGGCGTCACTCGCGGCGAGTTCGGCGCGCACGCGGTCGGCGGTCTGCTTCAGGAGTTCGCGTTCGACTTCACCATGGATGACGATCTGGGCGGTCAGCTCATCGGCCTCGATTTCGGTGACCTGGGGCTCTTCTGCCTCCTCCGGGAACAGGGTGATGCGGTCGATCTCGGATTTGATCTCGTCGAGCATCTCCGACATGCTCTCGCCTTCGGCAATGTCGACGGTGATGTTGCCGACATTGGACGCCGCGAGGCCCGTGATCTTGTCGACGCCTTCGAGGCCCTCCAGGCGCTCCTCGATGGGCCTGACAATGGATGTCTCGACCTCGCCGGGCGTGGCCCCCGGATAGGGCACGGAAACGGAAATGCTGCCGACGTCCGTTTCGGGAAACAGGCGCACACTCAGGTTCGAGATCGACACGATCCCCGAGACGAGGATGAAGATCATCAGGAGGTTGGCCGCCACACGATTGTGCAGTATGGCCGTGATGGGGCCCCTCAACTGTCCGCTCCGGCGACGCGAACCCTCATGCCTTCCATTTCCTCGGCCAGGATCGTGGTCATGACCCGGTCGGAACCGGAGATATAGTCGGAGGCGACGAGAACGCGGTCCTCGCGCCGGTCGATCGGCGTCACCTTGCGCCGGTGGATGACCTCGCCATCATCGACGACCCAGACGAAGCTGTCCTGGCGCACCGCGCCTTCGGGCAGGTCGAACAGCGGCGCCGGGGAGATCGCCTCGATTTCGAGGGTCATGAAGTCACCGGCGAAAATCTCGCCGTCATTGGCCGGTGAGAAGGCGTCGGGAAACACCGCCACGACGGACACGGTGCGTGAGGCCGGGTCGATGACCGGCGAGAACTGTTCCAGATAGCCTTCCAGCGGACGTGTGCTGATCGAGCCGCTATTGGGCACGGCGCGAACCGTGAGGGGGGAGTCGCCCTGGCGGCTGATCGCTTCGCGTACGGCGCGAATGTCGGCGGGCTTGAGTCCGGCCACGATCTCGCCCTCGCCGGCATCGATCAGTTGGGCAAGCGGTGTTCCCGGCGCCACGAAGCTGCCAAGGGTGATGTCCTCGCTGACCACCAGCGCATCGAACGGCGCACGAATAACGGACTTGTTCTCCGACCGGCTGGACAGGGTCAGCTGCGCCTCGGCCTGCTCCACCGCTGCCAGTGCGTCCTCATAGCCCGCCAACGCCGCCTCGCGGGCCTTTTCCGGCGCGGCGCCGATCTCGGCGAGGCGCACCTGGCGGTCGCGCTCGGCTTCTGCCTGGGCCAGCCGCGCATTTGCCGTGGCGAGTTGGGCCCTGGCGCGGGAGACGTCGGCTTCGAAATCGCCGGGATCAATGCGCAGGATCACCTCGCCCTCGTCGATCCGGCCGCCAAGGCTGAGGTCCGGATTCACATAGATGACCTTGCCCTGAACCTCGCCGACAACGGTCAGTTCCTGGCGCGGCTCGATGCGGCCGGGCGCGCGCACCGTGAAGCGATTGTCGGACACCGTCACGTCGGTCGTGTCCACCAGGGCGGGCGTTGGCTCCGAGGGCTCGACCGCGCCATTTCCGGCGCGCTGCCCGGCGGCCAGCATGCTGCCGGTACCGAGGACAAGCGCGCCGGCCCCGGCAAGGAGCCAGAGCGGTGATGGCCGTTTCTGACCCTTGTCTTCACTGGTTGCCGCTTCGTCGGACATTCCATTCATCCCGGTTGGTCTGCGCACCACTATGCTTCACATGGAACGCTTAAACAAGTATTTCTGACTGGTCAGTCATGGTGCGACGCACCATAATTCCCAAGGAGATTGTGATGGCGGCGCCCCGTGGCAAGGCCTTTACAAGCTCCGATCGTTCAAGAAGGACTTCTTTCATGGCCCGCCAACTGATCTCTGCCGTTTCCGTAACGCTTGCCGGGCTTGGCGGTTGCGCCACGGGCACAACTCCCTACGCCCCGCCGGAGCTTTCGGATCGCCAGGCGGGCTGGGCGGTGGAGAATTCCGCTGTCCTCCTGCCGGGTGCGGTAGAGGATGGAGACTGGTGGACCGACTTCGATGATCCGACCCTTGAGCGCCTGATTGCGGCCGGCCAGGCGGGCAATTTCGACCTCGCCGAGGCGCGCGCCGGCATTGCAGCCGCCGAAGCGGCGCTGGCCCAGGCCCAAGCCGCCGGTCGCCCCCTGGGTGATGTCAATGCCAGCGTGACACGCCAGCTCCAGTCGGAAGCCGCGACGGATTTCGGCGGCTTTCCGGTCGCCTTCGAGGCCCAGACGAATTATTCCGTCGGCGGCCAGGCAAGCTGGGAGATCGACCTTTTCGGACGGATATCCTCGAGCGTGGAACGCGCCGAGGCCGCGCTCGGCGGACGCGCAGCGCTCGTGGCCGACATTGCCCGGCTCACCACGGCGCAGATTGCCACCAGCTATGTCAGCCTGCGCGAGCTTGATGCCCGCCTGGCGCTGAACGCCGCGAGCCTCGCCCGCCAGGAGGACATACTCGACCTCACCATCCAGCTGGAGGAGCTGGGTGAGGTCGCCGAGCTGGACGTGGTGCGCCAGCGCAACCTGGTGGAGAACACACGCGCCGGCCTGTCGGCCTTGCGCGCGGCGCGGGCCGAGACGGCCGCGGCGCTGGCGCTCCTGACCGGCCGGACCGTTCCGGAATTCGAGGCCGACTTCCCCGCCCTTGCGCCATCGGGCACAGCGCAATCGCCGCTGTCCGCCGCCGGCCCGGTGCGCATCGGGACGCCGCTGGAGATGCTGCGCCGGCGCCCGGACATCCGCGTCGCCGAACGCGAACTTGCCGCCAGTCTCGCCGGTGTGGATGTGGCCCGCGCCGATCTTTATCCCACCCTGTCGCTGACCGGTGGTGTGAGCCTGAGCGCGCTGGAGATCGGCGACGTGCCCACGGATGAAGCGCTCGGCTACAGTTTCGGGCCGCGCATCAGCTGGGGCGTGTTCAACCTGCCCCTGACCAGGGCGCGCATCGACCAGGCCGAGGCCGAAGCCGATGCGGCGGCGGTGCGTTTCGAGAAGGCCGTGGTGAGCGCGCTGACAGAGACAGACAATGCCCTGGCGCGCTATAATGAGGCCGTGGAGGAGGCGGTGATCCGCGGGCGCGCGCTGGCCGATGCGCGCCGGGCGCTGGAGCTTGTCGAGGTACGTTACCGCGAGGGCGCGGACTCCCTGATCGCCCTGATCGACACCCAGCGCCAGGCGCTTGCTGCCGAGGATGCCGAGGCCCAGGCCCGCCACGAGGCCCTGCGTCGCCGCATCGCGGTGTTCCGCGCCCTTGGCGGCTGAGGCCGGTGGCGGAGGCCGAACACCGCCCCGTCCACGTCGTCCTGGTGGGCGGCGGGCACACCCATGCCCTCGTCCTGCGCGAATGGGACCGGGCTGCGGCGGCCGATATTCGCCTGACGCTCGTCAATCCCGAAGCCACCGCGCCCTATACCGGCATGCTGCCGGGCCATGTTGCGGGCCACTATTCTCGAGAGGCGTTGGACATCGACCTTGTCCGGCTGGCGGAGCGCTCGGGTGCAAAACTGATCTTCAACCGGGCAGTGGGCATCGATCCGGATGCGCGGCGCCTGCAACTGGACAATGACCGCTCCATCGGCTTCGACCTTGTCAGCATCAATATCGGCATCCGCTCCGCGCCGGAGGCGGCGGCGGACTTCGGGCCAAAGGCGGTGGCGGTGAAGCCGCTCGGACCCTTCGCAAGCGCCTGGCGCGATTTCCTCTCCACGCGGCCCGAGGCTGGCCGCATTGCCGTGGTCGGCGGCGGAGTCGGCGGTGCGGAGCTCGCCATGGCCATGGCGCACCGCCTTGACGGTCGCGCAGCGATCACCCTGCTGGAGGCAGATGACGAGCTTCTGGCAGCGGAGCATGCCTCCCTCCGCCGGGCCCTTGCGAAGGCCTTGTCCAGGCTGGGCATAACCGTGCGCACCGGCGTGCGCGCCGAGGCCGGAAACGCCGACGGCGTCGTGCTTCCGGGCGGGGAGGTCCTTCCGGCGGATTTCATTGCCGTGTCGGCGGGCGCCCATCCGGCCCCTTGGATCGGTGAAAGCGCGCTGGCGACGGAGCGCGGCTTTCTCAGCGTCGATGCCAGGCTGCGCAGCCTCTCCCACCCTCATGTCTTTGCTGCGGGCGATATTGCCCACCTGTCCCACGCGCCGCGCCCCAAGGCCGGTGTCTATGCCGTCCGTGAAGCACCCGTGCTGGCAACCAACCTCCTGGCGGCGGCGGGGGGTGAGGCGCTTCAGGACTATGCGCCGCAGGCCGATTATCTCAGGCTTGTCACGCTCGGCGCGAAGCGGGCGTTGGCCTCGAAATGGGGGCTCACGCTCGGCCTGCCCTGGCTCTGGCACTGGAAAGACCGGATCGACCGGCGTTTCATGCGGCACCTCGCGAACGATAATTAAGATGTCATATTGATATTTATTATCAATCGAAACGGTAGGGCGTCGGCGACCCCCATGCCATGTCATCGAATTTATGTATCAATGTGATAATAAAAGATCATTTTTTGCTTGCCATCCGGCATCCGACAGGGCATACAGGCACAAATAACCCTCAGGACATTGGTGATGGCTTCTAAACTCCTGCGTTTCACGCATGTGGACCACTCCACGCCGCCCAAGCGCTCGGCCAGCGACCGCAAGGACGACTTCGACGAGATTTATGCGCCCTTCCCGCAGGAGGCGGCACGCGACCAGGCCTCGCGCTGTTCCCAGTGCGGCGTGCCCTTCTGCCAGCAGGGCTGCCCGCTTCAGAACAACATCCCCGACTGGCTGATGCTGG